>CAZAGD010000179.1:0-14147 GCA_964484485.1 uncultured Syntrophaceae bacterium | reverse complement strand
GGCAATCGGAGCCATGCGGGATTTAATAGAAAAAGTGGGTCTGCCCACCAGATTAAGGGATATCGGCGCCACCGCGGACAGAATTCCTTATATGGCCCAAGCGGCTTTCAAAGAAAAGAGACTTCTGGGTAATACTCCTCGGCAATTGACTGAAGAGGATATCCGTAAAATCTTCGAAGCATCTTTTTAGAACAAAAAAAGCCCCGTAATCTTTTACGGGGCTCGGAGCGGGGACTGAGAAATTATTTATTTATTAGCCAATCCAATCCTAAAAAGCTGAGCCTCCCTTCTGTAGGCACACCGGTTTGGGGATCCCACCCCATGGCCTGATAATATAGTTTCAGCGCCTGAGCAAATTCATCTTTGGTTATGAGTTTCTCCCGGGCTGTACCTTTTTCTAAAGGCTCGTAAAGTCTCTCTGGCAAATAATCATCTTTAGCCGATAGACCCTCGCGGATGTTAAACATCCTGGCCATGGTTATTGTTCTTTCCCCTAATTCCATTAATTCATAGAGACTGGTATTCCAGCCCGTGATTGCTTCCACAGCTTCGGCCAAGCTCACCAAAGGAAATGCCGTATAAGGAGCAGCCCCAAAATTGCACACTCCCAAAGAATTAAAGAAGTTCCAAATCATTTGTGTGTGCACGAACTGGCGGATTTTGCGGGGTCCTAATTCCAGGGCCGAAGTAGGCTCTAAGACTCCGGCCGGCTTAGCTGCTTTCAGCATCACATTTTCGGAAAGAAAAGAGGTATCATGGGGGGCCTCAATATGGTCAGCTCCTGTGGGTGAAGTGGCGTAACTGAGGGTCAATCCTTTCTTGCCTCGGGGGTCGTGCATGGGAAGTTCTTGGCCTTTTATGTGCATGGCATAGGACTCGGCGCCTCGGCCAATCTTTTGGGCAGCCCGCCTAACTCCTTCAGCCAAAATATCACCAAAGCCTTCGCGGAAAGCAATTTTGCGGATCATCTCTAACATAGCATCGACATTTCCAAAACGCAGGTCAATCCCGTCTGTGTCCTTAGAAGTCAAGATCCCTCTTTCCGTCAATTCCATGGCCAAAGCAATGCATACTCCCGTGGAAATCGTATCTATTCCCCAGCGATTGCAATATTCATTGCCTTGGGCAATCGCCGCCAGATCGCTGATGCCACAGAAGGATCCTAATGAAGCTACTGTTTCATATTCCGGTCCGCCATATTGCGGCGAAGCAGAATATTTTCCTTCCACCTTTACGGATCTTTTGCATTGCACGGCGCAGGCATAGCACCCCTCTGACTTAACTAATATTGTTTCAGTCATAGTTTCGCCAGAAATAGCCTCCGCCCCTTCGAATTGGCCAGATTGGAAATTTCTGGTAGGTAGGATGCCGGAATTGTTCAAGGGCATGACAAAGAAAGGTGTTCCGTATTTCTTTAAGTTTTGGGCTAAGGGGGACTCTTTGAGCAATTCCAGAACCTTGCGGCCAATCTCTTGCACCTTTTCGGGAGAGGCAAAGGTCAATCTTTGGGTGCCCCGAACCGCTATAGCCCGCAGTTTTTTTGATCCCATTACCGCACCTAATCCTGTACGCCCATTGGCATGTTTCAACTCATTTAGGATACAGGCATAGCGGACTAATTTTTCTCCAGCGGGCCCGCATTGGGCAATCCTTATTCTTGGGTCTCCCAGCTCTTGTCGGATTATATTCTCAACATCCCCAGTATCCTGGCCCCAAATGTTTGCTCCATCTCTGATTTCCGCTTTCCCATCTTTGATCCAAAGGTAAACCGGTTTTGGCGATTGCCCTTCAATAATTATTCCATCAAAGCCGGCCATCTTTAATTCCGGGCCAAAAAAACCGCCAGCTTCTGCTTCCCCAAAAGCTCCCGTGAGGGGAGAACGAGCCGCGACTGTATATCGAGGAATGCCCGGTAAGGGTGCCCCCGAAATCACGCTCGACATGAATATAAGCTTATTTTCTGGTCCCAAAGGATCAACCCCTGGCTTCTGCTCTTTAAGTAAATAGTAGAGGGATAAAGCTGATCCTCCCATATAGAGACGATAAACTATTTCTGGCGGATTGTCTTCCGAAATATTTCCCGTGCTTAAATTTACTCTTAAAATTTTTCCATTATAACCAGTAGGCATTTTCGTTCCTCCCTTCTTAAAATTAGAGTATTCTTATATAAATTTTTTACGTTTTAGTCAAGAAAACAAAATGAGATCTCTGCAAAACCGACTTTTCGGTCACTCTCGGGCAAGCGGGAGTCCAGATATGCCCTGAAAAAAGGGGATTCCTGCTTGGGCGGAATGATACAATTGCATCCATTTATCCACTCCTCCACCTGAGCCTAAAATTAGTTTAGAATCTCTCTCAGGTTCTAATTTAAAAGTGATCGAAGGGCAACAAATGAAATAATTGACTTGGTTCATAATTAAATTTTATAATACGATTCAAATTTACCAAGAATCCAAAATGGGAAAGGGAAGTCGATGCCAAATCAGAGTGACTTAGAAAAAAAATCTTATGAACTGTTACAAAGTGGAATGAATTGAGCAGAATCAGTGCTTAAAATCCTCGGCGAGGATCTCAATTTTGATAAAGAGCAAGCTGGCCAGATGGCGACACCGTTTGGCGGCGGCTTAGCTCGGTGGGGAACGGTTTGCGGAGCAGTAGTTGGGGGAGCTATGGCCATAGGTTTTATTTTTGGTTGCACTAAGGGAGAAGAAAAAGAGAAAAGGGAAAAGACTTATACCAAAGTACAAGAAATGATCAGAGGTTTTGAAAAAGATCATGCTACTATTCAATGCCGGGAACTTATTCAGTTGAATCTCTTAGACCCTGAGGATCGGAAAAAATTTCAGGATTTGAATATGCGCCAGCGCTGTGCGCAATTTGTAGCTAAATGTGCCCATTTAGCCCGGCAGTTGATCAAAGAAGGGTAGCCAACTTGGTAGCTGAAATTTAAAAGGACCTTTAAAACTTTTATGAAGTTTATTGCTGATTTACACATCCATTCTAAGTACAGCAGGGCGACCAGCCGGGATATGGAAGTGGAAACTTTATCTCTCTGGGCAAAGCGAAAAGGAATCCAAGTTTTGGGCACCGGCGATTTCACCCATCCGCTTTATTTCTTAGATTTAAAAAATAAGCTCCGCCCCTTAGGCAACGGCTTGTATATTCTGAAAAGTGAAAAGGAAGATTCGCCAAGTACTTACTTCATGCTTACGGGCGAAGTGAGCAACATGTTTACTCAAGGTGGAAAAGCCAGAAGAATCCACACCTTAATCTTCGCTCCTTCGTTAGAAATAGTAGAAAAAATAAACTCTAAGCTCAGTAAATTCGGAAAAATTAGCTCAGATGGCCGTCCCATCTTTGGATTTCCGGTCAAAGATTTAGTGAAGATGGTATTGGACATTTCCCCTGATTGTTTACTTGTTCCAGCCCATGCCTGGACCCCCTGGTTTTCGGTCTTCGGGGCTAATTCTGGGTTTGATTCTCTGCCGGAATGTTTTGAAGAAGAGACCAAGAACATTTTTGCTATTGAAACAGGCCTTTCTTCCGATCCAGAGATGAACTGGCGCTTAAGCTCTTTAGACGACATCACCCTCATCTCCAATTCTGATGCCCACTCGCCAGCGCGCCTTGGTCGGGAGGCCAATATCTTTAATTGCGAACTAAGTTATCGAGGAATTGCCCGCGCCATCCGGGAAAAAGATCCGCACCAGCTTTTATATACTATTGAATTCTTTCCCGAAGAAGGAAAATACCACTTTGACGGTCATCGGCAATGCCAAGTTCTTTTCTCCCCTGAAGAGACCCGGAAACATAAGAGCATTTGTCCAGTTTGTGGCAAAAAATTAACCTTAGGCGTAATGTACCGCGTCGAGGAGTTAGCTGATCGTCCTCCCGGAACATTTCCCCCTAAAGCTATCCCAGCTTTACACATGGTACCTTTGGACGAAATCATAGGGGAAGCATTGGGAGTGAGCCCAAATTCGGCCGCTGTGGAAAAGGAGTACTTGCAGTTAATTGCCCAAGGAGGAACGGAATTTAATATCCTTTTGGAGCTGGCGCCGGAAGAGTTAGCTTCTTTTACGCCGCCCCTTATCTTAGAAGGTATTTTGCGTGTCCGCGAAGGACGATTGCAGATAACTCCAGGATATGATGGCGTCTTCGGCAAAATCCAAATCTTTTCCCCTTCGGAACGGGAGAAAGGAGTTTTTCGCGAAGAAGGCCGAGAACTCCAGCAGATGAAGCTTTTTTAGGCTCTTTTCCATGAAATCAACTAAGCACTCCATCTTGCTGGTCAACCCTTGGATTCATGATTTTGCCGCTTATGATTTCTGGACAAAACCTCTGGGTCTGCTATACATTGGCGCCTTTCTCCGCCAAGCAGGTTTTAATATTTATCTCCTTGATTGCTTATATTATCCTGCTCTGGCGCAAGAGTGGAGAGTTGCTTTAAAACCACCCCGCTTAGGCACTTTTGGCCGAGGTCATTTTTATAAAGAAATCATCCCTAAACCTGCTCCTTTACGACAAATTCGCCGATACTATCGCCGTTATGGAATTCCGCCAATTATTCTTAAAAAACATTTGGCCCCCCTGCCCAGGCCCCAGCTTATATTAGTTACTTCTTTTATGACTTATTGGTATCCAGGGGTAAAAGAAACTATCACCTTTCTTAGAGAGAATTTTCTAGGAGTGCCCATTATTTTAGGGGGGATTTATCCCACTCTTTGTCCTGAGCACGCTGCCCAAAATGCCGGCGCTGATCAAATTTTAATCGGCCCATGGAATAGGGAAAAATGGCAGATCTTATCCTCATATCTAAACGACTTATTCGATTTTATATCCCCAGATTTTTCTTCTTGGCCTTATCCAGCTTTTGATCTTTATCCCCATTTAACATACGTTTGTCTTTTAACTCGTTTGGGCTGTCCTTTTTCTTGTACTTACTGTGCTTCTCCGCGCTTGGCCCCTGGGATTATTTCGCGGAATCCTGAGCAAGTAGTCCAGGAAATTAAACACTGGCATGAAAAATTAGGGATTATTAATTTTGCTTTTTATGACGATGCTCTCCTTTATCGGGCCGAAGAGCATATAAAACCCATTTTGCAGCAAATCCTCAAGGAAAAAATAAAAGTCAATTTTCATACCCCTAATGCTCTGCACGTAAAAGAATTAGATGAAGAGGTGGCTTTTCTCCTTTACCGGGCAGGGTTTAAAACTATCCGCCTGGGCCTGGAAACTTCCATTCCCTCTTGGCAGGAGGTGACGGGGAGGAAAGTTACTAATTTAGATTTCCAATTGGCTTTGCAAAATTTAAAAAAAGTTGGGTATAAAGGTGAGGAAATAGGCGTTTACCTTTTAGCGGGCCTACCGGGGCAGAGAGTGGAAGAGGTAGAAGAAAGTATTGCTTTTGTGCGCGCCTGCGGCGCAAAGCCCATACTGGCCGAATATTCGCCCATCCCGGGAACTCCTTTATTTGCGCAGGCGCAAAAATTCTCTCCATTTGACCTGGAGCACGAACCTTTATTTCAGAACAACTCCATATTTCCTTGCCAATGGTCAGGGTTTACCTGGGATGATCTGCGGCGATTAAAAGAAAAGCTTAAAACCTAAATACTTGCATATTGTTAGGAAATATTTTAATATTCTGAAGAGACTGGCAGGCCTTTTATGGAGCGGGAAGGATATTATTTACTTAAAAAAGATCATCTCAGTCACCTCCTGCAAAATCAGCAATATAAGGAAGCGCAAGAGGAAATTGAGAGACGCTTGCGCTTAAATCCTGATCAGCCGGCCCTCAAAATTACCTTGGCCGAAATATACCTCAAATTGGGACGCTTGGCCTCAGCTAAGATTATTTTAGAGGAAATTTTAACCGCCGATCCGCAAAACGAGCGGGCTTTATCCCTTGTAGGAGATGTTTTTCTCAGAGAACAGAAGCCGCAAGAGGCCTTAAACTATTATCGTCAAGCTTTCTTGCGTACTCCGCGGGAATATTTTCTACTCCAGGCCGCTCGGGCTTTAAAAAAGATGAATCGTTATGAAGAAGCTCTCTTAGAGCTGGATAAAGTTT
This sequence comes from uncultured Syntrophaceae bacterium, assembly GCA_964484485.1. Classification (GTDB taxonomy): domain Bacteria; phylum Desulfobacterota; class SM23-61; order SM23-61; family SM23-61; genus CAZAGD01. The sequence continues at coordinate 8,077 of CAZAGD010000179.1, read as the reverse complement.
TAGTCACCAAACCACAGCATTTAACTTTTCTTAAAGAAAAGGCCCTTATCCTTACGCGCCTGAAACGCTATGATCAGGCCTTAGCCATTTATGAAAAGATAAAGGAGCTTACCCCAGCGGATAACTTTGTGCAGAAGGAGATCCTTCGTTTACGCAGCCAGCAGAAGCCTAAGTCCCAAGTACTCAAAGATCTGCAGATCGTCGTAGGGATGGAATCCAAAAAAGATGATGCCCAGATACATGGCCTTTTAGCTCAAAAGTTGAAAGACGCCGGGATGATCCGGGAAGCGATCGCCGAATATAAAATTGCGGCCGCCTTAGATCCCCATAACCCCTATTTCTTAAAACAACAGGGTTTCTGCCATTACCGCCAAAAGGAATATGACTTGGCTAGCAAGTGTTTAGAAGAAGCCCTCCGTCAAGATCCCACGGATATTATCGTGCGCAAAACTTTGGGGAAAATATTCTCGGCCACGGGGCAGTTAGAAAAATTCTTAACTTTGCTGGAAGAGATCTTCCGCCAGCATCCCGAGCAAATTACCCTTTGGGGAACTATCAAAAGCTTACGCAAAAAATTAGGTAAAAATAAAGAATAAGCTGCCTGCCCAGGAGCGAAACGAAACAATATCTTTGATAAAAAGGTAGCTGATTCGTCATCTACTTTCTATTATATTACCCACGGAGAGCTTAGGGCTAAAAAAGAGAGGGATGTTTTATGGTAGTTGGTGATCTCATCGAGGTTCCAGAAATTAAGACGGTCATCCAGTTAAAGGATATAGAGAAATTGGAACTTCGGCAAATGATCTTGGATTCTTTTGTTGTTACGGCGGAAGTCCGCCAAAATTTAGAAAAGATTTTTAACTCGCTCATAAAGCCCACCGGAAGCGGCGCTTTTCTCAAAGGTCATTTTGGTTCAGGGAAATCGCATTTCTTGAGTATTCTTAGCCTTCTTCTGCGTTACCCGCCTGCCTGGCAAGTCATCTTAGAGCAAGACCCTTCTTTAAAAAATTTTCAAGAATTAATAGTTCCGAAAAAATTATTAGTAGTGGAAATCTCCTTGGTTCAGCATCGGGCCACCGAGTTTCTGGAAGATATTTTTCAGCAAGAAATTTTTCAAGAACTCTCTCGCTACCTATCTCCATCTCCGCCGGGTAAGGGTTCCCGTAAGGAAACTTTCGCCGCGATCCAGAAGCAAATTTTGGGTAGTGGTTTTACCGGATTAGTTTTATTGGTGGATGAACTTTCGGAATTTCTCCGTTCGAAGACAGATGCTCATGCTTTTCAGGAGGATATTCGGTTTCTGCAGTTTTTGGGCGAAGAGGCGCCTTCTTTTCCCTTATGGATAGTAGCTTCTTTGCAAGAATGGATCGAAGAGACGGGCGATATAAATCAAGATACTTTTAATAAAATTAAAGACCGTTATCCAATGCGCCTCAACTTGGGGCGAGCCCATATTGAAGAATTAATCTCCCAGCGCTTAATCCGGCAAAAAAAGGGGGCGGGCGAAGAGATTAAGAAAATTTTCCAATCTTTGCGCGGATATTTCCCTTCTTTTCCTGTAGATGAAACCAGATTTATTAAGCTTTATCCAGTGCATCCGGCGACTATTGCTCTTCTGGACCGTTTAAAGATGCTCTTCTCCGAGCACCGCGGCGTGGTGGACTTTATCCATTCGCGACTGAAGGGGGATGAAGAACGAGGGATTCCTTCCTTGCTGGATAAACCAGCAACTACATTGCTGAGTCCAGCTACGATCTTTGATCATTTTCTGCACCGCCTTCGGGAAATGGCGGAAACCCAGCCCTATATCGAAAAAGGATTCGAATACTTCAGCGAAGAAATTCCGCGGATATTTAAAGATCCAGACCAGCAAAAAGTAGCTTTAGAAGCGGTGAAAATTCTTATCTTAGCCGCCATTTCACCCATCAAAGTTAAATATACCGTCAAGCATTTAACCGAGATGGTCCTTTTTCGAGTCACCGAGTTAGATGCCGAGTTTAATTATCAATATTTCCATGATCTCCTGGAACGTTTAGCTAAAGAGACGTCTTTTTTGGTAGTCGAACGCGGGCCAGAACCAAAGCAAGATCATTTTGCCCTGGATTTGCGATTGGATCTCCCCGCGCTTTTGCGCCGCAAAATTCGCCAAGTAGCTGCCGAGATTTTTCCCAATGATCGCCGGCTTTTCACCCGCCTCTTGCCTTGGGCGGATTCAGCTTTAATTCCCCTATCCGGCTGGGCCGAAAAGGGCCAACAAAATGTTTTTGTCTCTTGGGAATACTCCACCCGTAATGGTTTAATCTTGTTGCGCCAGATTGATGAACTCCTGGTGGGCGAACTGGAAAAGTTAGCGGCAGATTGGCAGCGGAGCGAAAATGACTTTTACCTTATTGTTGGTACTACCCTCAATGTGCACCAGCAACTAACCCATTTACGCCAAATCCTTCTCCCGGGGTTGCGGAAGAAATTTCCAGGAATTTTTCTCTTCTGGATACCTGCCGCCATTCCGGAAGCAGAGGAAAAGGGGTTAAAAGAAATATTGGCTACTTTATTACTAGCTGATAAGTATCAAGAGGAATCATCTCCGGCGCAAGTTAAAGCTTTAGAATTTTTGCAGAGTCAACTGCAGAGCTACCGCCGCCGGCTCGGCGAGATCTTTACCGAAGCTTATTTTCATGGTCTCCTTCTGGGAGATGAGCACCAAATTGAGTTAGCTAATTACGGATACCTTACCCAAGAAAAATTCTTGGAAGAATTTATCCGTCCTCTTCTCTCGCGCCGGTTCCCTAAACATAATCGGGTGCTGGCTTATTTGGAAGTACTACCTCCTTTTGCTATCCCTAATCTCATCAGAGAATTCTTCGCCACCGGCCTGGTAGAAATAAACGACAAGACTAAGTTTGGCCTGCGCACGATCTTAGAAGATCTGCTTAAGCCCATGGGCTTAGTCAAGAAAAGAGGAAACCAATATTTTCTTCATGTGGACCCCCGCACCAATGAATTAGCGGCCTCCTTTTTTTCTCTTTTAGATAAAGGAATGCAGTCCCTGGAAGATCTTTATTGGGCTCTCCGCAAAGGAGAATATGGTCTTTTAAGAACGCAATTTGATATTTTAGTGTTAGCTTTAATTTTTTCCGGAAATTTAATTCCCTATCAAGGGTCCCGGAAAAAAAGTTTAGAAGATTTAGCCCGCCAAGGATTAGCGGGTATTACTTCCGTGGGGAAAGGGGAGATTTTAAGCGCGGAGTTAAGAGAGGTAATCCCCGCTCATCCGCTAATTCCGGAAAACTTTCGGCGGGGTACTTTCACTCTTCCCTATCAGGAAGCGTTGTGGAATGAATTAAAAGGCCGTAAAGAATTTGAGGTTGATACTCTGCGCAACTTGCAACAAAAAATTCTTTGGGCTTCCTCATTCCAAGCTTTCAAGAATATTCCTTGGGATTCTTTTCGGCAGGATGCGGAAGATATTTTGTCCCAATGGGCCGAAGTAAAAGTTAGCCTACCAGCTAAGGAAGGCTTGGAAAAATTTCTGGCGGCCTTGGCGCGCGAACCTTTCCTGGCCGCTAAACTAAACCGGTTGGAAAAAATCAAAAAATTCTTTGAATATCAAGAAAGAATCCTTTTTGTCTATCAATATATTCACGATGCGCGCTTGGTTATTCCTGCCGAACCTAAATACGCATATCTACGTTCCGAAAAAGAAGCCCTCCAGGACTTTTTTGTTAAAGAAATAATTTCCATTGATCTGGAAAAAATAAAAGAACTTCTCCAGCGTTTCCATAACTTTCGGGAAAATTATATCCAGGCTTATGCTGAGGCCCACCGGCGCAATTGTTCAGGAGAGCAATTTGCTCCCTATGAAAGGGTGCGCCAATCGCGGCGCTATCAAGTTTTGAGTAAACTGGCGCAGATAGAAATAGTCTCGGTACTTCACCAGCGCCAAGCCATAGATCAGTCTCTATTTAATATTCTTAAAAGGCAATGCCCGGCCCTCTCCTTAGAAGCCCTGCAGAGAAATCCTACCTGTTCATGTGGTTTTACCCTGGGCGAAAGTGTAGCCCTTCCTCCTATAAGAGAGATTGAAGAGGCCATCGACCAAGGCATCCAAGAAACTATGGAAGCCTTGGCTTCTCCTCCTTACCAGGAAAAAATTCTCCCTTATCTGCACGGTCTGGAAGCAATAGGTGAAGGCGAAAAATCGCAAGCCATGCGGCAATTTTTGTCTCTATCCCCCAACCAAAGAAATTTCTTAGAAGAAATAGAGCGGGTCCTTACTAACCAGGTAATTGAAGGGATTAATGAAGCTTTTCGGGGAAAAGTTGTTATAGTTGAACGTAACTTAGACCAACTCTATAAAGCGCTTCTCCATCGGAAATATACCGTAACCCAAGTACGTAAAATTTTCCAAGAATGGTTACGGACTGAAGAACTGGCGGAGTCCACTTTTATCCATTTTACTGGCCAGGGTAACTTAGAAGATAGATCTTTGCCTAAGCAAACATTTTTATCGTTGCTCCAAGCTGATTTTCCTCATCTTCTTTCTTTACTTCCCCAATGGGGCCCGCAAACTTTCCAGAAAGTAATGCTCCTCAGCCTGTGGATGGAAGAAAATAAGATTTCGCCTCAGGAAGTTTTCCCTCTATTCCCCTTCCTCCAAAAGGAGATGGCTGAAAGAGGTGATCTGTTGCGGCAAGAATTTGCTCGCGCTGCGCAATTGCTGCGGCAAAAAGACCCAAACTTATTTATCTCCCTGGCCAAAGAAGTGGAAACCCAAGAGGGATTTTTAGAAGAGATATGGCATATTTTGCGGGATAAACCTATAAGAGAAATCTTTGCCCAAGAAACTATCTTCTCCTCCGTATTAAAAGAGGCCTTTGCTAAACTCATCGCTATCCTCCCGGAAATAAAAGAGGAAACCTCCTGGGGGGAAGAAATAATATCTGCAAATGTAAAAACAGAACCCCTAGCCCCAATGCGGGCCGAAATGGTGGAAATACTTAAAAATTACCAATTATTCCATCAAAAATGGCAAGTGCTCAAACGGAAAGATGCCCACCCGCCGCAAAGCTTTGCGAATTGGGAATCATTTTATCTTGACCATTTGAGTCTCTTTGCCTATTTGCTTAAAATTCTTCCGGAAAAGATTCAACGTATGGAGATTAGCCTTTCCGCAAATGAGCGAAAAAAATTACGGCAAGCAGAAGAAATAATAGTCTCCTTTAGCCAAAACTTTGCTAATTTCTATCAGGAATCACTACCGCTGTGGGAAACCGGCCAAGAAAAAAGGCCTCTTTTCATCGAAGATCTGCCCACCCTCAACCCTTGGAAAAGAAAAGTCTCTGCCGGTAAGAGGAAGGTTTACATTCTCCTTGACGGACTACGTTGGGATCTATGGGTTTATCTAAAGGAAAATTTCTTTAAGGGCTTGAGTCACCAAATTCGGATAATCAATGAAGGAGTGATTTGGACCCACTTTCCATCTTCAACGCCCAGACAAATGGAATTTTTTACCGAAGCGCGTCGGCTATCGGCAAGCACCAGCCAGGCAGAAGATTTTTGGCATTTGGAAGGCATAGATGAACGGGTACACACAGAAAAAGGAGGGTTAGAATACCTTTTCCGGAATATCCTCCAATATCTGCAATTGGCTTTAACTTCCCGCTTGCAAGAACTACCTGCTCAGACTTATCTCCTCTTTTTCTCTGATCATGGTTTCAAAGAGAATCCCCATTTTTCGGCGGAGGATAAATACCGTTCCCCTCGCTATCTCCATGGCGAAGCTTCCCCTTTTGAAGTCATCGTCCCCTGGGCAGCGGCCATAAGAATTTGAATTTAAAGAAGGAGCTCGTACTTTTCCTCGGTAAGCAGGCGGCCCCAAATTTGGTGCGTAATTCTTTCTTTTATTTGAAAGCCAACGGACTGATATAGATGGGCAGCCACTTTGAGTTCACTGAAAGTCCATAGATAAATTAAACGGTAAGGGACTTGGCGACAAAAATCCAAAGCCTTTTGGAGCAAAATTCTACCTAATCCCTGCCCCCGATAATCAGGATGGATTAAAAACCAACGCAATTGAGCTACGCCCTCTCCTTGGCCCACGATACCAATTGAACCGATAATATTTTCTCCTTTCTCGGCCAACCAGAGGCCATCTCGGGCGGAGTTAAAAGAATTTTGGAACTGGGCGCAGGAGGTTGCCACATATGCTTCTAAAGACTTGTCCAGACCGTATTCTTGGGCATAAAGGAAGCCATGCAAATCAGTGATGGCTTTTAAATCTTTTGGCTGCCAATGGGAGCGAATAATGATATTAGCAAATAATTCCTTGGCGGCCATAAACTTTCCGGGTGGCAACTCATTTATAAAACTTAGAGCAAATTAAAGATTGGCTAAACCAGTTTTCGGGCTCAGTTGCAATTATTAAATAAATAAGATAAATTTGTAAATAATAAAGTTTATCATTATTCAGGGGAGCATTAAATGTCTTAAGTATGCTCTAAGCGGGCATGGCCATCTAAAGAAGTCGTGGCCAATGCGCAGATTTTTTTCGATGCTCCGCTCTGCGCCAGGGATCGTGGTTGCAGGGTGCAAAGTATAATTTGCCATGGCTAACAATTATATTAAGCGATGGTAAGTGAAATAACGCAACAAGAGGAGCTAAGATGAAAAAACCCAGCGAAAAAGAGGAAGAATTTTTTGCACGTCAAGAATTTGAACGGCGGAAAAAGATTGAAGAAGAAAAATATAAAAAAATGGCTGCCGAAGAAAGAAAAAAGCTTAAGGAACTGCACTTTATGAAGTGCCCTAAGTGTGGAATGGATTTGGTAGAAATAGATTATAAAAATATTAAAGCAGATAAATGTTCCCATTGCGGCGGGATATGGTTGGATGCGGGAGAATTGGAGGCCCTTTTTAATCTGGAAAAATCAATCTTCGATAAAATTTTAGGAGTGTTTAAATAAAAAATCTTCCTTTGAGCCCCGGCAAGTATTTAATAGACATTAGGGACAAAGACTGCTATGTTTAAAAATATATAAATAAGGAAAGAAGGCTAGCGATGAAGAAAAAAAATTTTCTAAAATGGGGTCTACCGATTCTGATTATCTTGGTGGGCTTGGGCATATTAGGGTACCTTAAGCTATTCGCTTGGAATCCAGAGAGGCAAAAAATTGTCCAAATTAATGACCGGAGCATCAGCGTGGCTCAATTCAACCGGGAGCTGGCGAAAATTCCGGCCCCTTATCAGGATATCTTTCGGGAAGAGCCAAAGCAATTTTTAGATCAACTCATCCTGAAAGAAATTCTGCTCCAAGAGGCGGAAAAAAAGGGAGTTAAGAGCGACGCCAATGCCCGCCCGGAAGATATGGAAATGTCCACCATCCAAAATCTACTTAAAAAAGAAGTACTGGATAAAGTAAAAGTAAGCTCCGAAGAAATAGCTGAAATTTATAACCAGCATAAAGAACAACTGGGCCAGAAACCCCTGGCCGAACTATCTCCTTTAATTGAAGAACTAATTCGCGAAGCCAAAGGCAAAGAACAAGTGGAAGAATATATCGCCTCTTTAAAGAATAAGGCGAAGATTGAAATAAGCGATAAATATCTAAAATCTATAACCGCTCCACCTCCCCTTACAGATACTGCCGAAGATTTTAAAAAAGCTCTCCAAAGCGGCAAACCACTCTTAGTTGACTTTGGAGCTAATTCTTGTTTGCCCTGTCGCCAGATCCGTCCCATTCTCAAAGAAATTAAGGAAGAATACGCTGGTAAAGCCAATATTCTCATTATAGATGTATATAAATTTAAGGAATTAGCCCGCGAATATAAAGTACAACTAATTCCCACTTTGATCTTCTTTGACAAAGATGGCCAAGAAGTCTTCCGCCACTTGGGCGCCTGGGATAAGGATTCTATTAAGAACAAATTGAAGGAAATCGGAGCCGCTTAAATTCAATTATTTTGAAAATCACCCTCGCGTTTCCCTCTCCGAATTTAATAACTTTCCCTCTCCTCTTCTTAGCTTAAGAGGAGGTTGGGGGGAATTAGACCCTTCTTTGGTAATTAGTTACGTTCTAAC
>CAZAGD010000178.1:0-35675 GCA_964484485.1 uncultured Syntrophaceae bacterium | reverse complement strand
CCACATTGGTCTGGGTATAGAAAGATTAATAGAAATATGTAGCGTGGAATTAGGGATTGGCATATATGGAACTCTTACGGGGATTGCTGCTACCTGGATTGCTGCTTTTGTGGTTATGGCGGGTTTGGCTATAGGCTTTGGCGCATTAGACGCCATCATAAGATTTGCCAAATATATTGCCGCCCGCTGGGTATATGGAATACCGCAGACTGGTGTTATTGCCAGCATGTTTTTTGGCATGTGTTCTGGGAGTGCTCCAGCCAACGTAGCTGGAACTGGATCGTTTACTATTCCTTTAAATAAAAGCATTGGCGTCCCAGCAAAATTCGCGGGCGCTATCGAAGCTGTCGCTTCTTCCGGCGGTCTTATCATGCCCCCGGTAATGGGGGCGGCGGCTTTTATAATTGCTGCCTACTTAGGTACAAGCTATTGGTATATAGTTTTAGTAGGGTTTACGCCGGCCTTAATGTTCTATGGTATTGTAGCTTTCTCAGTATATCTTATAAGTCGCCAGTATATGAAAGGCCTGACTATCAAGTTAGAAAAACCCTCTTTATCTCTTATTTTTAAAGATCTCTCGCCCTTGATTGCCGCTTTAATTGTCTTACTTGCTTATCTATCGCAACTTTTCGATCCGTTAATCGCCGCTTCTCGCGCCGTCATCACTCTTTTAATTGGCTCTTTTATTTTGTATTATTCTCGATATAAAGGCAGAGGTATGCGGCTCACTTTATCAGAATTTGGTAAGGCCTTTATGAATGGTATAATTAGTGGCGCGGAAATAGCAGCGACTACTGCGGTCATGCTTGCTACTATTATGATGATCGTTTCAGTGCTAACTGTTTCTGGTTTAGGGGTGAAACTTTCTATGGGGCTGGTTTATTTGGCCGGGGGCAGTCTTTTTTGGTTAAGTGTGCTTTCGGCGATTGTTTGTATTGTCTTCGGTATGGGCGTGTCAGCTACCGCCGCTTATCTGCTTACTATAATTATCGCTGCTCCTGCTTTTATCTCAATAGGAGTTAAGCCGTTGAATGCGCATTTCTTTGTCTTCTACTTTTCTATTCTTTCAGCTATCACCCCTCCAGTGGCTATTGCCTCTGTAGTGGCTTCCCGAATCTCTGGGGCTCCTTATTTTTCTCTCTGTTTAGAAGCCATAAAAATAGGATTGCCTCTCTTTATTCTGCCCGCCATTTTTATTATTTACCCTGATATTTTTGCCTTGAATTTGGCCATGTTGAGAATTGTTCTCGTAATGTTTTTGGCCTTTGTGGGAATGAGTATGGGAATGTTCGGTTCCGAGATCTACCCTTGGAAAGGTGGCTTACTTGTCAGAGGAACTATTTTTATCTTGGGAGCTTCGCTCCTTATAGTGCCCTATTATATTAACTGGACGGTAGCTTATTTTCTGGCTATTATATTGATCCTTTTAATGCTTGTTCCCCGTTTTTTAATGCGGCGGTCTTGAAGAATTTTCCATTGCCCTTTTACTGAATACAATCCCTCTCAGAGAGGCTTTAGCGTAACTAAAGTTGCCCCCCACCCACCGACCTCTTCTCCGGCTAAACGGAAAGAAATTACTTCGGGAAGCTTACTTAAAAGGGCATGCACGGTATCCCTTAAAATACCTCTGCCTTTGCCATGGATTATGCGGATTTCGAGAATATTCTTTGCCCGACATTCAGCCAAGTATTCCTTTAACAAATCTCTTATTTCTGGGGGGCGAAAAGTGTGTAGGTCTAATGTATCAGTAATGGGAATTTTTACTAATTCTTCCATGCCATTTTTCCGTGAATTTAAGCTGGGGGACGGAAAAGGATCGTTTTTAATATACTCGGTAATTTAAAGGGCCAACGCCAAACAGGCCATTTGATCTCTTCTTTATCGCAGACTGTGGACATACTGGCCTGATTAAAAATCTCTTTCAGTTCATGCAGTTTCCGCGATCTTAAAGGCTCATCTAAGGAATTTATCTGATCGATTTTGGCTATCATCTGCTTAGCCAGAAGAATACGTTCTTCAGTCTTCTGAGCTATTTCCTTATTAATATAACCATATTTTTGTTTTAGTCGGTTAAGCTTGAGGCCAGCTTGGTAAGAAATGTTGACAATATCTTCTCGACTCATCCATTTGGTTTCATAACTCAAAGTATATTTCCAACTGGGTGATAAAAGTGCTTGCCGATAATCTTCCAAAGTGCGGCAGAATATGCGGTAACCAAGCTCCTCCGCTTTTTCAAAGGCAAGGGAACCAGGATCAAGAAAAGGAGCTAAAGGAGAAATAAATAAATTAAGTCTTCTGTCGAATTTTTGCATCAAGTATTCACAATAAGCAATAGTTTCCATAACAGAAGCAGTGGTCTGCTGGGGAAGACCGATCATAAAGAAGACGTCGAATTTGGAGCAGCCGTGATTTAGAGCATATTGGATGGTTTTTTCCATCTCTTCATTTGTATAAAACTTACCAGTGGCGTGACGAACTTTTTCATCATGGGATTCAGGAGAGATTTCGAAATTAAAATGCGGGAAAGCTTCCGCTACTTCTTTAAAATAAGATTCCCCAGCGGGCGTAAATAGTTCCAAAACAACTTGGTTGCGTGGCCGAACTTTTTTAAGGGGGGCTAAAATTCGCTGCGCATATTCCATACCACCCTGGCGTAAATCGCCCACGATGAAGATGGGCGCATTGGTCAGGCGCGAGATGGTAATAATATCCTGGGCAATTTTCTCTGGATTACGAAAAGCGGGCGAATTTCGATAGCAATAATGTTGACCAGCAAAGTGCGAACCACCACAAAAGACGCAATTATGAATACAACCCCGGCAAGTCATTACTGCTGTAATCGGATATTCCCACCAGTCATAAATAGGTATCAAAGACTTTAAATCTAAGTATTTCAAAGCCTGCCGGAATAGATGAGGATAATTATTCCCTAAATCATTTAAATTATTAACTACATGGGTAAGGGGGTTAATACGAATTTTTCCTTCCTTATCCTTCCAGGTTAAATTAGGCACTTCCCTAAAGGAAATCTGGCCTTTAATCGCCATAATCAATTGCCGTAAAGGTTCCTCAGCCGAATCTCCGCGCACTACATAATCTACCTGGGGATAACGAATCAATTCTTCATGAAAATAAGTAGCCGAGTAGCCACCGAAAATAATGGGCACATTTGGATGGTGTTTTTTGCATAACGCGGCCACTTCCAGCGAACCATGAGCATGGGGCAACCAATGCAGATCTATTCCAAAAGCTTTTGTTTTTAAGCGGGAAATAAATTTTTCTACATCAAATTTTCGGTCTTTGAGCATGCGGCCCGCCAGGTTAACGATGCGAACTTTAAGCCCATTTCTCTCCAAATGTTCGCTGATGAAAGAAAAACCGATAGGATACATCTCAAAAATCGGGGTGGAAGGTACGAGGTCAGAAATTGGCCCAAAGAGGATAGGCATTTGGCGAAAGTCATAAACTGATGGAGCATGCAAAAGAATTAAGTCAACTTTGGAAACCATCAATTAATTCTCCAGGAAATTTAGAACTTGATTTAAAATAACAATAGAAAGGCGCAATTTCAAGAATATTCTTTTTGCCTGTCTCCTTAATTTTACCTCTTTCCAAATATTTCATATTTCCCAACCAAAAAGTTTTTCCTCATTTAACTTAAGGATTAGTAATGTCTCATATGATAGGTGGCCTAATAATAAAAATTAGTTCCTCTTATTTCGGAGGGCAAGACTTTATGACTGGCCAAATTCGGCCAGGGCAACCCTTTGCCCCGCAGGCAAATACGGAGTACCGGAATGATGGAAAATTGGAATAGGGGAAAAACGGCGTGAATCATAATCCCTTCGCACCTCCCTTTAAAAAGGGGAGGATACCCACCCCTCTTTCCTAAATAGGGGACGGGGTAGATTATAGGACGCAGATGAATGCAGATTTTCAGGATTAAAAATAATTAATTAATAATCCCTTTTTCTCTGTGGGCTCTGTACTCTCAGCGTGCTCTACGGTGAATTATTCCACCATTTATGGCCTGCTGCATACGGCAAGGGATGAAACCTTGCCCTACGCCGTACTGCGTTGCTTAACGCCTCATTTAAAACCTTATATAAAAATGGCTACATGCCCCAGAAGTTATTATTTCCAAATTGGCAGCCTAAAAAGTTAAAGTTTCCACCCTTCAATGATGCATTAAAAATTATTTTTTTTTCTTATTGTGGAAGAATAAAAATAAGCTTATACTTATTTAAGTATTTTCCACCCATTTAATTGGCAGAGAATTAAAATTTTATATAGAGGAAAATTTATGCGCGCCGATGTGAAAAAGATGAACGATGAGGAAATATTAAAAAGATTAAGTGAAATTGGGATTTCTATTTCAATTCCGGAATTTAAAGAAGCAGCCTTGCATGCTGGCAGCCCATCTAAATTGATCAAAAAATGGGAACCCTTAATAGATGGAATAAATCTTGATGAAGAAGATTTTGTTTACGAAGCCGTCATTGAGTTTTGGAAGAGGCATCTTAAAAATGTCCGTTGTCTTGAGTTTGTCCGTCATTCTTTTGAAGAAATAATAGATTATTATGAAGAATTTCAGCATCATAACCGGGATACACTTTTAAATATTTATGAAAAACTTACTAGCATCTATCAAGAATTTTTTAAAGATGGTGGAACACCAGATGCTGATTTTTATATGGAAACTGTGGGCAGTTCTTACCATGACATTGAAGGTTTTTTACTTGAGTTCCCTTTTGAATTAGCTCGGCTTGGATTAATTGATGAAGCCATAAATATTGGACGTTGGTTTAGTGCCCTTTCCAGCCAACCTGAAAATTTTTATCGGGATATGGGGTGCATCCTGGCTGAGGCGGGACGTAAAGAGGAAGCTTTAAAACAAATAGAAGAAAATTTAAAAATGTTCCCCGACGATATCTGGGTGGTAATTAATGCTGGTGATGCCCTTTACACCCTCGGCGATCCCAAGGCCGAAGAGTATTTTCTTAAAGCTTACGAAATGGCCGGTGACAATAAATATAATAGAGAAGGAGCGTTGGATCGTCTAATAGATTTTTATAAATGGCAAGGAGATAAGGAAAAAGTCCAAAAATTTGAAGAAGAATTTGAAAAATTAGTAAACCCTCCCCCGCCTCCGCCTCGGCAGATTATTAATAAAGTAAAAATTGGCCGTAATGAACCCTGTCCTTGCGGCAGCGGCAAAAAGTATAAAAAATGCTGCTTGAATAAAGCGAATTAGAAATTCCTACTCTCCAAGTGGCCAAGTGATTTTATACAAGAGGCTCATCGCCATCAGCAGGATTAGGCTCTCCTCTTAATACCCGGAAGTATGGGACTAAGCAGGGTTAAGATGGCTAAGATTAAAATGACCACAGTAATGGGATGGGAGAGGAAGATAGAAATGTTTCCATCGGAAACGATAAGGGCTCTCCGCAAATTCACCTCCATCATGAAGCCCAAGACCAAGGCCAGGACGATGGGGGCCATAGGAATTTCAACTTTTCTCAATATATAGCCTCCAATTCCGCAGGAAATCATTACCCACACCGGATACATACTATTGCCATAAGAGTAAGCGCCTAAAACGCAAATTCCCGTGACCACCGTGGCCAATAAACTCTTAGGAATATTAACCACTCGCATCCAGAGGCGAGCTCCCAGAAGGCCTATGGCCACCATCCCCGGAACACCGAAAAGTAGCGAGGCAAAGATAGAATAAGGGATTTCCGGGTTTTTAGTAAACAGAAGAGGTCCAGGCTGAATACCTTGAATAGTCAAAGCCCCTATCATAATGGCCGTACTGGCTGAACCGGGAATTCCCAGAGCAAGCAGGGGAGCCATGGCTCCGCTGACCGATGAATTATTTGCCGCCTCGGAGGCCATGATCCCTTCGGGGTTCCCTTTACCAAAGGACTCTTGGTCTTTGGACCAGCGTTTAGCTTCATTGTAACTTACCATCGAGGCAATTGTGGCCCCTGCTCCGGGAATTACCCCTATGATATACCCGATGACCGAAGACCGGATTAACACTTTCCATTTTTCTTTGAAGAAACCCAAAGGCAATCCGATACCTTTTAATGGCTCGGGGGTGATCGGTTTTTCCTTCACATCTTCCAGCATATAAAAGACTTCCGATAAAGCAAATAAACCAATAAGGGCGGGAAGGAAAGGAATCCCTTCGAAAAAATCAGATGTAAAAGTAAAACGCGGTGTTCCATTAATAGGATCGAGGCCGATGGTTACTAATAAAAGTCCAATGATCATGCCCAGGAGGCCTTTTAGTAATGATTTGCCTCCTAAGCTACTCACTAAACTGAGTCCGAAGACGGATAAAGCAAAGTATTCTGAAGGGCCGAAAGCCAAGGCGAAAGCGGCCAAAGGGATAGCCGTGATTATCAATAAAATAGTGCTTAAGAGAGCCCCAAAACCAGAAGAAAGAATAGATATAGCTAAAGCCTTCCCTGATTGTCCGCTTTTAGCCAGGGGATAGCCATCGAAGGCCGTAGCGGCTGCGGCAGCTGTTCCGGGTGCATTCAATAAGATAGCCGTGATACCGCCACCATATTCCGCAGCCATGTATAAGGCCACGAGCATGATCATGGAGAATACTGGGTCCATACCAAAAGTAAACGGAATCATAAGAGCAATGCCGATACTGGGCGTAAGTCCGGGCATGGCGCCTACAAAATATCCCACAAGCGTCCCGATGAAGAGGCCGAGTAGATTTTTGCCGGTTAACAGTAGTACAAATCCTGAGTAAATTCCTTCAATCATGTTATTTCCTGAAGTTATTTTGGCAAAGGAACTTTTAACAAGAGATCAAAAGCCCCCCAGGCAAAAAGTATAAAACCTATAGTAATTCCAACGATGCGCAGCCCTTGGCGCTCCATAGCCAGAAAGAGCATCATGGGCAAGAAAAAAACCGTGGATAGATAGTATCCGATTTTGGGCATAAACCAGGCATAGAGCACAATCAGCGTCATGATGGCCAAAATATTTGCCCGATATTTCATAGGAAAGCTTTCCGTTTTATTTGGCCGCCGAATTACCTGCCCAATCCATCCAGCCCCTAAGGCCATCTGGATAAAAGAAATAATTTTAGGAAGCAGAGCAGGCCCAAAATCATGGGGGTTCAGGGAGGGAGGAAAATCCATCGCTAATAGAAAAAATGAAAGTCCCCAGATCATTAAGCAAAAAGCGACTATAAATTCAGCAACAGCCATGCCGCCCGCCTTTTTCAGGTTATGGGAGAGGGGACTTTTTTAAAGCCCCCTCGGTTAAAGTCTTTTTTTTATTTAATT
Organism: uncultured Syntrophaceae bacterium; assembly: GCA_964484485.1. Classification (GTDB taxonomy): domain Bacteria; phylum Desulfobacterota; class SM23-61; order SM23-61; family SM23-61; genus CAZAGD01. The sequence goes on along the minus strand of CAZAGD010000178.1, from coordinate 28,359 downwards.
AACCCGAGTTCCTTATACCAATATATGGTCAGCTTTTCCTGTTGTTGAATGAAATTGGTGAAAGCCTTGCGGTCCATACTTCCATCAACCATCTGGGTCTTTTTCAGGTAATCTACAAAAGCGGGAGTTTGGGCAGCTTGCATGAAAACTTGACTAATTTTTTCCTGGATGGATTCTGGAATTTCTTTACGGCCAAAGATGCCGCGGAATTGATCCCACCCTGCTTCTACGGGAAAGCCAGCCTCAGCATAAGTTGGAACATCAGGAAGTCCAGGAAGTCTTTTTTCGCCCATCACCCCTAAGACGCGTAACTTTTGAGCTTCCACAAACTGCATTACTTGGCCTGGATTAGAGTTTGCGGCATCCACGTGACCCCCCAGAACGGCCGTGACCGCGTCATTTGTTCCTTCATAAGGGGTCCAAATGGCTTGGATGCCCGCGGCCTTGGCCAATATATTAAAAGCAATATTATGCCCGGAACCAACCGCTCCATAACCGCCTACTTTTAATTTTCCAGGATTCTTACGGGCAAATTCTACAAGTTCTGCTAAAGTTTTCCAGGGTTTGTCGCTGCGCACGATAATAACATAAGGATCGATTTCCACGCGGCAAAGCCAGGAAAAATCTTGAATAGAAAATTTTCCTTTGAGCGGTCCATGCATCGCACCCACATGCGTAGGAGTACATGCTCCTAAAGTATACCCATCAGCTGGTGAGGAACGTAAGGCGGCCATCTGGGTGGCGCCGCTCCCCCCTGGTTTATTAACGACCACTATGGGTTGCCCAAAGATCGGTTCTGCTGATTTGCCCAATTGGCGAACCATAACATCAGTGGGAGAGCCGGCCTTAGTATGGGTAATTAAAGTAATGGGTTTTATAGGAAATTTGTCCTGCCCCTCTACGGGACTAGGCCCTATGAAAAAACACCTACAGACTAACATTCCCAAAACTACTAAAACTCTTAAAAACTGTCTCATTTCCTTGACCTCCTTCAAATTTTATATAATCCCTTTATTCTTTAACTCAAAAATCTTTTCCGGCGGATAGCCCAAAAGATTCCTGAGCACCTGCTCTGTGTGTTCTCCCAAGGCAGGAGGAGGGTTATAATTTGGCTTCACTCCCGAAGCTTTGACCGGGCAGCCGACATCTTTTAAACGTCCTACATGGGGCGAGTCAATCTCCACCACCATATCTCGCGCCAGAACCTGCGGGTCTTCTAAGGCTTTATCTAAAGTATATATAGGTCCCGCAGGGACTTCTAATTTATTGAAAAGATCCCACCATTCAGCAGTTGTTTTCTTGAGGAAGGCTTCTTCTAAAATGCGGTCTAATTGGTGTCTGTTTTCGAGCCTCTTGGCGCGACTATTAAAACGGGGATCATCGGGCAAATGGTCCAGTCCCATACATTTACACAAATTCTTAAAAAAATGATCCATGTGCGCTTCGATGACAATGTAAGAATCTTTGGTATGGTAGGCCCGGAGAGGAACATTACTCACATGAGCAGTTCCTACGGGCTGCGGTATTTCACCGGCCACAAAATAATATTTGGCCCGGTAGGTATGTAAAGCAATCTGCACGTCCAGCATGGAGATATCCACCATGCGTCCTTCGCCGGTTAGGGAGCGGGAGATTAAGGCCGAAAGAATGCCGATCACGCCAAAAACTGCTCCGCCCAAATCGCCGATAGGAATGCCGCATCTCACCGGAGGCTGGCCCGGTTCTCCAGTATAGCTCATCACGCCCCCCATAGCTTGCACAATAATATCGTAAGAAGGCCTCTCCCGATAAGGACCCGTCTGGCCATAACCAGTCACGGAAGCATAAATAATGCGCGGATTAACTTTCTGCAAATCTTCATATCCTAACCCAAGCTTTTCCATTGTTCCTGGGGTGAAGTTATTGATTACGACATCAGACTTTTTAGTCAAAGCATAAAAAATTTCCTTTCCTTCAGGGTTTTTTAGATCCAGAGTGAGACTCTTTTTGTTCCGATTCAAAGCTAAAAAGTAAGCGCTTTGATCATCTCTTAAATTATACGGGGGTATTTTTCGCGTTGGATCTCCCACGCCCGGGCGTTCGATCTTAATAACTTCGGCGCCTAAATCTCCCAGGATTTGGGTGCAGAAAGGACCAGCCAAGACATGCGTTAAATCAAGGACTCTAATCCCCTTCAGCAAATGGGCCATATTTGTATTCCTCCTTCTCCTTATTCAACATCTTCATAGCCTTGAAGTTTAAAGCGCTAGGCGCTTTGCGCCAAGCGCTTAGCCTCAATTGATTAGACCGGCATATTCCCATGCTTCTTGTCAAGTTTAGGAGGTTTTTTGGTCGCCAAAATTCTTAAGGCCTGAACAATCTTGGGACGCGTTTCCTCCGGTTTAATCACATCATCTACATACATCTTGCGGGCCGACTCAAAGGGCCCGCCGAAGATCTTTTCATACTCTTCAATCAATCTTTTTCGCGTCGCTTCGGGATCCGAAGACTCCTGAATCTCTTGGCGACAGATTACCTTCACGGCCCCTTCCGCCCCCATGACGGCCAACTCGGCGCTCGGCCAGGCCAAGACTAAGTCTGCTCCCATGGGTTTGCTGCACATAGCTTGTTTGCCACCACCGTAGGCTTTGCGGACGATGATCGTAATCTTGGGCACAGTTGCTTCCGCATAAGCAAAAAGCATTTTAGCTCCGTGGCGGATGATCCCTCGGTACTCTTGTTCCACACCAGGCAAATAGCCGGGTACGTCCACGAAAGTTAATATGGGGATGTTGAAAGCATCACAGAAGCGGATAAATCTCGAAGCCTTATCCGCAGCATCCACATCCAAAGCCCCAGCCAAGTGCATGGGCTGATTGGCGATGATCCCTACAGGTCTTCCTTCTACCCGGCCAAAACCAGTCAGGATATTACGGGCATATTTAGGCTTTAGCTCAAAGAAATAACCATCATCAAGAATACACTGGAGAATCTTCTTCATGTCATAGAATTTTTTAGGTTCAGCCGGAATGATTTCTTTGAGCCTGGCAGATGATCCTTCCAAACACTCTTTAGGCGGATTTTGCGGGGGAAAATCCTGATAATTGGCGGGTAAAAATGAGAGGAGCTCTTTAATCAAGTTAATTATTCCTGCCTCATCCGGAGCTACTAAGTCACAGACGCCACTCTTCTCTGCATGGACGGCTGCTCCGCCCAGGGCTTCGAAAGAGACCTCTTCATGCGTAACTGCTTTAATAACTTCCGGGCCAGTGATAAAGAGCTGACTTTTCCCTTCGACCATCAAAATAAAATCCATTAAAGCTGAGCTATAAGCTATTCCACCTGCGCATCTGCCCAGAATAGCGGAAATAAGAGGGATTACTCCAGAAGCTTGGGTTAAAGCATGGAAGATGCCATCAAAGCCCACATTTTTGTTTCCTTCCTGAATACGCGCGCCCACTGAGTCTTGCAGGGCTACCACAGGAACTTTTAATTCACAGGCGCGCCGGATAAGGTTGGCGATTTTAGCTGCCTGGACATTACCTAAAGAACCTCCTTGAACTGTCTTGTCATGGGCATAAACTCCGATCGTTCGTCCGTTTACTTGCCCAAAGCCGGTAATGACTCCATCACGAGGAATATATGCTGGTGGAGGGCCAAACTCTGCCGGCTGTGGGCCAGCCAGAGTTCCCCATTCTATAAAAGTCTCGGGATCAAGAAGGAGTTTAAGCCTCTCCTCAGCCGTCAAATATCCTTCGCGGCGGAGTTTTTCTATTTTTTCTGGGCCTCCGCCAAGTTTAGCCGCTTCCCGCAATTCCTCCAGCTTTTTAATTCCTTCTTTCATCTCCATATTAAACTCCTACTTTCTCTCCATCTTTGTGTAGGTTTTTCTCTTCTTGGCTTTTCCAAAAATATACTATAAATTTAATTCACTCTTTGAATGAGCGGACTAGGTATTGCCTTAAATTTCGCAAAACTCCCTTGCCAGCACGGCGGATATGTTCCCGCACAGCCTTCTCCGCTCTTCGCGGATCTCCTTTTTCCAAAGCCTTAATAATTTGCTCATGTTCCTGGAAAGTCTCTGCTGGCCTTCGCGGCCAGGAGAGAGAAACGCTCATCATCAACCCGATGTATCCCTGAAGAATTCGATACATCCTTTCCAAAATAGGGTTGCCCGCATTCTCTATAAGAGTTTGATGAAAACTTTGATTGGCGCTGATTAATTCAGCCAGTTTACCTTCGCGGTAAGCCACCCGCGCTTCAGGCAGAGTCTTTTTCATAGCCTGCGCCGTCCCCTGGGGATCTATTTGCATAACCAATTTAGCCGCCATGGTTTCCAGCGCTTCCCTCAATAACATAATATGTTTGGCCAGTTCTTCTGATAGAGGAATAATCCGGTATCCAGAATTTGGTTTATAGACGATTAATCCTTCCTGGATTAAATAGCGGAAGGCTTCTCTGATGGGTGTTCGACTGATACCATACTGCTCAGCTAATTCCCGTTCACTCAACCGTTGTCCGGGGACGAAGCGGCCCGTAGTGATATCTTTCCTGATCAAGGCGTATAATTCGGGACCTTTAATTTTGGGGGCCGGCTTCCTTCCTCTTGTTTCAGATTCCATGCAAAAATGGTATACCATTTTAATTAAGTCGTCAAGTATTTTGGCAGAGCTCTTGTAATGTCCCAATAATCTGTCGGCTTTTAATGACCCCTTACAGGTCTCGCCTTTTTCAAGTAAGTATTACTGCCTGGCCCTGAATTTTTATCTCTAATACTCTAAAATTTTAAGGTAGCAGAAATTTGGAAGGCGTGAATTAGGGATGTAGGATAAGAGATTTAAAAAGCAAATTGAATTTTGAAACTAAATAAGAACATCCAGCAACGATTAATCGCCAATAAATATCTTTTTGCGATCAATGGATAGACCTTTGTCTTAGAAATCCATCTAGTCCACAGTCTTTGATCGGAAATAATATTGCGATGATCAAAAAAAATTTAAAAGCGGGCGAGTTTTTATTGTTAGTTTAAGCCATTTCAGAAAAAAGATTTATTGTATAGCAATAGCATCGCCAGGTGACCCAGTTGCCCCAGCAAAGGGGACTGGTACAAAGATAAATAAAAATTCATAAACACCTTCTTTGACCATCTGTTTCATCGGTAGATCATCCAAGTTTTCGAGATACCAAATGCCATGAACTGTCTGCATCAAATTATGAATGTCAAATGCTCCATTAGGATCTTCCCCCGGAATGACGTCAACTGCCCAGGTATCTGCAGCCAGTAATGAAACATTCTTATTGATCAAATATTTGGCGGCAGCCAAACCGATGCCTGGTTCACCTGAATTATAGGTCGCTGGATCCTTCCAATATTTTCCCCAGCCCGTATGAAAAATAACAGCATCTCCTTCCTGTATCGGAGCTATGCCTGCTTTCTTGATGCATGCTTCAATATCTTCTGGAGTAATTACTTCCCCTTTTTTAAGGGAATCCACGCCCTTTAGCCCTGCTACATCAATTAATACACCTCTTGTAATGCACGGACCTAATTTTTCAACACCATTCTTCTTAAACCCATAAGTGTTTTCCGAACTGTTCAATGCCCTTCCATTATAAAAACGGTCAACACCGTCTTTCCCGCGGATGCCCACATGGGCTGGTCCATCAAACTGAGTGCCTACCTGACCAAGCTCCCCAACGATGAACTCATCATTCCAAACAATGTTATTGTTTCCCAGCGGACCCCCCACAGGCAGTCCAGGAATATGCAGTGAAAAAGTTCGGTTACCAAATTTCGGCATATCGTTCGTATAGGGTCTGCCTAATCTATAAACTTTTCCAGTTTTCACAATTTTGAGGGACTTTTTGATCTTATCTGGGGTAATCGTATTGAAGGATCCTTTTTCATCATCCGGCCCCCATTTTGATGGCCACCATTTTTCAGGCCAATAAACTCCTGCCCAAAGAGAAGGAATTGTAATAATTAATAAAAACATACCCAAGACACTTATGAAAAAAATTAATTTCTTCCTCATCACTTCCTCCTTTCTTTTGCTTTAAGAGAACTCGCCCGCCCGATAGAAATTTATCAAAATAAATTAAAGGCGTCAATAAATTCAAATTTTACTTTTGATTGGGAAAGCTTTTATAACGCTCTTCAATATGCGAAATTGCTTGGGCTGCTTTGATCTTCAGGACAGAATAATAAATGGCCGAGGTGGGATGGTGGCTTAGATTAATAATTTCTTCTTTTTTCTTTTCCCATTCACTTATCTTAAATTTAAGGAACGGCAGAGCCTTGGAATTTCCTCCTATTCCCAACACCTCAATTGCTCCCAACATTAATTGATGATCATCGCCTTTGTCCAGAATATACATTAGGCGATCTGTTAGCTTAGGATCATTTAGCGCATTCAAAAGGTAGGGAATTTCCATTTTTTTCAGCAGGTCAAGTTGTTCATATTTTTCCCATAATCGGTCAGCTACTCTCGTATATCCAAGAGAAGCCAAAATATGGGCAATTTTCAAACGCGTTTGAAATTCTGGTAATCCCAGCCCAAATTTCGAAAAGGACACTCTTTTGACTATCTCCAATATTTCCTTTTCCAGCAGAGGTATTGATTCAGTATCCTTAAATTCAGCTAGATAGGCCGCGGCCCGCTGTTTTACCAATGGATCTTCTTGGGTTCTTAAAGCTTCTCGAAAAGCCGGCAAGGCTGCTTTGCCTTCTTTTTCAAAAAGTATTCGCAAATCAGCCAAAGGTTTATTAAAACGTTCATCCCCCGAACCATAACCTGCCCAGCATGCTGGACATCCTTGGGCATTTCCTCCGGTCCAGTTTATAAACCCTAAAACGAAAAGCAATACATAAATTTTTTTGATTGTCTTAACGATCATTTCCCTTTGACCAAAAGCGGTTGGCACTCCTCACCTTCCATCCGGTAAATATATCCTTCTTCAGGATTCGGTTCCACCCGGAATTTTCCAATGCAGGTGACCGGATCGAGACGATGAAAAATTGTGGGCTTAGCCATCTCTACGAACACATATTGATTATATTCTGGCTTTGGACCATAGCAGCAAGTTTGGGTAGTACGTAAGAGACAAAAATTCTTGATAACTTTGCCTTCTTGTAATGGAAACATAAAACCGGTAATTCTGACTTTTTGGCCGTTTAATTTTTTTATATTTTCCGGAGCCGGGGGATTGATTTTGGTATCATAATTCCAAGCCATCAGAGTGGTAAAAGTAAGTACAAACTCCTTTCCTTTATCTCTAATGATTGAACTTTCATCTATCCCTATTGTACTATGTCCAGCAGGTCCCGCTTCTTCAATGACCCGCACAGATTTTTCTTTTCCCTGTTCGTTGGTCACTTTTGGGGACTCAGTTCCATTCCCTATGCCCGGCATTAATATCATTAACGCCAAGCTCAGGAATAAATTGCCGTAAGTTTTTAACTTTCCAAATTCTCTCAAAGGTATTTTTAAAATATTAAGCCCAAAGTTTATTTTTTCTTATGGATTGGGTCGTAACCCTTAGGATATTTGATCACTAATTTCTGACGAATTCCTTTAAAAACAACTTCTCCATATGCCTCGAATTCTTTAATGTCTTTTAGCCATTCAGCTTGCCCAATAAAATGGGAACAACGGCCTATCCGTTCGCCAGCCAACTTCAGGGGGGCAGCCTTTAGAATCAATGTCTTTTCCTTCTCCCCGGGAAGAATCACCGTTAAAAGAATTTCGGCAGCCTCTATCGGCACTGCGCGATCTGTCTCATTCCCTCCGCCTACAAACCACGCTTCCAACCTCCCATCTTGGACAAGAATTTCAATATGGCCAAACTCTTTACCGAGGACATTAAGTACTCCCCCATGATGAGCTTTGTGTGCCTGTTTTTGTTCATGAGCCAAGGTGGTAAAAAAATTTACTTTTAACGAAGTTAAAAAAAATATCGTTAAAATAAATAAAATCCTCTTCCCCATGATGGTTATTCCTTTTTCCTTTAGGAAAACGAGGAAAGATTTTTCAAAGCTCCCAGCCGATAGGCCTGAATACCAGGTACGAGACTGGCTAATAGCCCTAAAAGGATTCCCCCAGGAATTACAAACCAATCTGCCAGGCTTAGGTAAGTTGCCGTGAAGGTAACCCCCGTCTTTACCTTGATAAAATTTGCACCTACACTAATCAAACCATGGCCCAATAAAAGCCCCAGAATGCTTCCCAAAAAGCTGATGAGCATTCCTTCGGCCAAGAGCAGGCCCATTACTGTTTTTCGAGAAGCTCCAAGTATACGAAGCAAAGCTAAATCACGCCTTCTTTCATTTAGAGCCGATATAAGCGAAAAAAACAAGAAAAAGGCGGAAAGAATGGTCATAATTCCTGCCATAGCCAAAAGTACTTGATCCACCCAACCAATAATCTCGAAAAGGCGGGGGAGTATTTCATTAGGTATAACAAGTTGATTGCGATCGGATTGATTAATAGCAAATTTAAGCCCCTGAATGCCCGGGTGTAAAGCGCCCCCGCGTATGCGTCTAATCTTAATATAAGCCCCGCTGATTTCCCTATCCTCCTCATTTTGAGCCATGGCGATGGTTTCAGGGGGATGCCCTGACAAGGTATAAAAAGCTTCCAAGGGGATGTAAAAAGCTCGATCATAAGGGGTTCCCGTGGGGGCTATTATTCCTACAATCCGCAGCGTATCTTTCTCATGGATCGGATCACCCTCGCGCACTCCACAAACAGGATTGAACTGATCCCCCAACATCATCCCTAAGCTTTTCGCGGCTTCCCATCCGGCAACTGCCTCGTCAAGGCCACCAAAAGCGCGCCCTTGCCCTCCCTCTTGGGTTGCAAAAGAAAACTTTTTGCCAGGTAGGTATTCGAAATCAGTTAAAAATTTTTTGTCGATAGCATTGACTCGGAAGCCTTTATAAGAATGGCCTACACAAAAAGGGATTGCTTCTAATACCAAGGGATCTTTTTGAACTTCTTTAAAATATGTCCATTTTACCTTTCCGGGCATGTCTTCCAAATGGTAAATTGCATTAAGGACAATTTGCAGAGGAGAACCCTTAGGAGCTAAAATAGCATCCACACCGAGACCTGTTTGCGTAAAAGTTTTATGAGTCTGTTCTTTTAAAGAGTAAACGGCCACCAATAAGGCAATGCCCAGGGCCATGCTGATCAAGGCTAGCATGCTGGAAAATAAGTGCTGCCGTAGACTTCTTATGATTATTTTCCCAATATTCATTCTCGCTTTTCACCTTCAGCTGGAAAAGCTCTATTTAGAGATGAAAAAGGTATCGCTTTTTCAAAGAGATTAAGAACATCTTTTTCATGACTAACTAAAATGAGAGTACAACCATGATCTCGCGACATGTCCTTAATTAATTGCAAAATTTTTTTCTTGTTGATCGGATCCAATGATCCAGTCGGCTCATCAGCTAAAAGGAGCTGAGGTTTATTAGCTAAAGCCCTGGCTACAGCTACTCTCTGTTGTTCCCCCAAAGAAAGTTGCCATGGATAATATTTTAGCCGGTGGGCCAGGCCCACCTGATTTAATAATATTTCCGCCTCTTTCACAATAGCTTTGCGCGATGAAAAAGCCATTCCCAGAAGTACATTTTCCATCACAGAGAACCCTGGCAATAGGTTAAAATTTTGAAAGATATAGCCGATACAATTTGCCCGAAATTTATCTCTCTCAATTTCACTCATCTGCTCAAGAGAATATCCGCATACGCATAGCTTTCCTCGGGTTATAGGAATAAGGCCAGCGAGGACATTCAGCAATGTGGACTTTCCCGACCCGGAAGGCCCGTAAATAGCTACTTGTTCACCCTTTTCCACCAACCAATAGGGAAGGTCAAGAACTTTTAGAGGCTCTTCTTGGGTATCATAAATTAGTTCTACTGAATTCAGCTCAATCAGGGACATAAGGATTTTCTTTTATTTTGGATTTAATATATGAAAAAAGCTAACTTATGTCAATGCAGCTTTAAATTCACCGTCGATCAGTCTTTAAATTCCGACTTAATTAAGGCAGGGGGGAGAGAAGCTCGCCTCTCCCCCTCCCGCCTGTTTCCTGCTGGCGAGAAATATTAAAACTGTTAGACGGTCAGAGATTTAAATTTGAATAATTAAACGCTATCCTAAAAAAATTTGCAGTTAACCTATTACTCGGAGCAATTAAATATTTACAGTTATTACCCTCACCTTCCTCCATGGGATGGTTTTATCGACTTCCCCGAATGAGACGGTGTCGTAATTCGAAATAAGTAATGAAATCAAATAAGGTAAGGGATAAAATCTTGCCCTCCAAATCTGGTCTATTGTCCATCTCATAATTCCATAACTCCCCCTCCCCCTCTTAACTTAAGAGGGGGTTGGGGGGCGTTAAACCCTTACGCTATGAATTATATTTAGCAAGCGACAAGCTGAACCCGCATCAAGATGTCATTTATTTTATGCTCCCATTAGTAATTGGAAAATGCGAGAAAGTAAATTAAAATTTGGGATTAAAATTTTAATTAGCTTTGAGTAGAGATACTGCAGGACTAATAAAGTGAAGTCTTTAACTTAAATTTTTTAGCTAAATTGCCTTTCCATATAAAAAGTAAAAGCAGTGCCAACCCCAAATTAAATTTTTTTAAACTCTTTAGAACTTGAACCAGTAGCCCAAATAAATTTCTACTTTTTTCTCTTTTCCAGAAAGTTCTTGGTAGCTTTCTGAAAATCTTTATTCTCTAACGAAGCCACCATGGGCTGGGCGGGATCAACCACTTGCTGGAGATGGGGGTCTTTTTCTATGTTAGCTAATATTTTTTTAGTTTGGCTGATCGCCCAAGGGGAATTATTTTTAATTTTTTCGCCAAGGGCTTCGGCTTGGGCAAAGATTTTATCTGGAGGGCTTACTTCTTCAACCAAGCCAATTTGCCAGGCCAGAGCTGCTTCTATCTGTTCCCCAGTAAAGACCATTCTTTTGGCCCAAGAAAGGCCGACGGCGCGCACCAGGCGATAAAAGTATTCATAACTTTCTACTAAACCCAGGCGAGCTGAAGGAACTCCCAACTTGGCCTCATTAGTTGCTATCCGCATATCGCAGCATAAGGCTAATTCTAACCCCGTCCCCAAGGCATATTTTTCAATGACGGCGATAGTAGGCGCGGGGAATTTTTCTAAGAGAGTAAAAGTGCTCTCTCGTAATTGGTGAAATATGCGCATACCCTCTTCATCAAAACTGGCTAGCTCCTTTATATCGGCTCCGGCAGAGAAACATCCCCCTTCTCCCCAAAGAAGTAAAGTTTTTACATTCTCGTCTCGATTGTATTTATTAATGACGGCGGCCAGTTCTTCTAAGAGGCCTTGATTTATAGCATTTAAAGCGTGCGGCCGATTTAGGGAAATTTTTAATATTCCTTCTACCAAACTCCATTGTACCAGAGGCATAAATCCCCCTTTATTCTTCCTCTTTGATAAATTTATCCTCCCAGATTCTTTTTTCATCTATAACATGTTTAACTTGCCAGCCTCTTTCTTGTAGAGACCGGCCGATAAAGCGTCTATGACAGCGCCAGGGAAGACGCTCGGCGCAAATAACTACAGATCGACAGCGCGAGGCCATACGTTCTAAAAGTTCCATGCCCACTAGGTATTCTAATGTTTGCGTATAAGCTTCGTATCCACCTTGACGAAACCCGCCCAATTCTTTCCCCAAATAAAAATAGCCAAGGTTTTCTTCGGCCAAGGATTGAGCAAGAGCCTCTTTTTGAAAATGGGGAAATTTACTGGTGGGGAAGCTGCGCACATCTATGACCATTTCAATTTTATAGGTCCGCAGCATTTCTACAAATTCTTCAAAAGTCCGATTGCTCGTCCCCATGGTAAAAATGATCTTCTCCAAATTTTTAATCCTCATCTAAAAAAACAGGTTTGCCTTCTCCATATACCAGCAGGCGATATGCTTTCTCCACCCGATCCCAATTCTCTTCGCGGTCTAAAGCCCAGTAGCGGCCGATTACTGAAACTATCTGGCCCAAGCCAAGGGTACCCATTTCACGCTCTATCAATTCCAGGTATTGAGCTCCGCTTTGTTTATGCTCTCCTCTCCGCCCGAGCAAGGCATGCAGGTAAACTTTCTTTAAAGATTCACGCTTGGCCAGCCTCAATAAGGAAAGGAGATGATTTACCGCACCATGGGAGCTGAAGAAAGAAACTATGCCTAAGAGATGCAAATTCTTATTTTCTCTTTTTGCTTCGCGCATGGCCCATAAGAAAGCTTCATTCTCCCCAAAGGAACCATTGGCGATAGCTTGGTCGATAAGTAAACGATCGGATAAAATTCTGCGCCCGGCGCCGATATGCATGTGCCCTGCTTCCGAATTGCCCACTGTTCCCTCCGGTAAACCTACTGCTTCTCCAGAGGCTTTTAGAATGGATAAAGGATAATTGGCCATAAGGGTATCCATCACTGTAGTTCGGGCTTGGGCTATTAGATTTCCCGCCACTTCTTTTCTATATCCCCAGCCATCCAGGATAATGAGCAAAACGCGCTCTTTAGTTTTTAAAGGGGAAGGCTTTTCTAAGAGACTCCGCCCAGTCATGGAATCCGGCTGGGGGATATGGAAGAGCTCTAAAATGGTCGGGGCTACATCGGACAATTCCCCTTCTTTCCGCAAGGTCAAAAGAGACTTTCTCTTTTCGTCATAGTCTACCAGAATAAAGGGAACTGGGCTGTCCGTATGACCGGTATCAATCGAGCCATCTGGAAAAAGCCATTTTTCTACAGTACCGTGATCAGCAGTTATCAGAGTTATGACTTTGCTCTCCTTGGCCGCTCTTAGGCATTGGCCCAGAAAATAATCCACGGTTTCGACAGCCTTTTTAATCGCCCTTTCATTTTCGAAATGTCCGACGACATCAATATTGGCAAAATTGGCCAGAATAAAATCAAATTGCTCTGCGGCTAATTTGCTGATGGTAGCTTGAGCCACGCCGGCGGCATTCATTTCTGGCTTTTGATCTAAATAAGGAACATCTTTGGGAGTAGGGATGACGATTCTTTCTTCCCCGGGAAAGGGTGGTAAAATTTTTCCGTTAAAAAAATAGCCCACATGGATGGCTTTCTCTGATTCTGAGATCTTCAGCTGCCGCAGACCGTATTTACTCAATGTCTCACTCAAGGTGGAGCGAATTTCATCCGGCCGGGGAAAAGCCACTTTTGCCGGCAGGCTTGGATGATAAGGAATCATCGTCACTAAATGCAGGTTTAATCGCTCCGTTCTAAAATGCGGAAATTTTTTGTCCAGCAAACTTTGGCATATTTCTACTTCTCTCTCCCCCCGCAAATTATAAAAAATAATGTAATCTCCATCCTGAAATCTTCCTATGGGCTTACCCTGAGCATTTACCAAAACGTGCGGTTCTAAAGTCTCCTCTTCTTCCCCATGCTGGTAAGCTTCCTGCAGCACTTTAGCCCAAATAAATTTTCCCTTCTTCTGCAAATTGGCCTCCTCCAGAGTATTCAAGTTATCTTTACTTAGGAATTAGAGCTTGTCAACTCTTCTTGCGCTCGACCGTCTAACAATTTTAATATTTCTCGCCAGCAGGAAACAGGCGGGAGGGGGAGAGGCGAGCCTCTCCCATCCCGTCTGAATTAAGCGGGATTTAAAAAGTGATCAACGGTCAGTTCTTGCGCCCGATGTGCATCAATACCCATCGCCTTTGGGAAAAGGGCGGTATGAAAAAATCGCTTGTTTTTTTAAAAAAATTCGATATATTAATCAAATAAAAGGAGGCCGGCAAATGAACTGGGGAGGGAAAATTCTTATAGCCATCATGAGTCTTTTTTTCCTCCGTGGAGAATTAGTTTTTGGTGCGACCTCCCCCGCGGTTCCCCCAGAAGGGGAGGTGCAAGAAGTAAAAGTCTTCCAACTAATCGTCGATCCCGCCAGCCAACAACCCGTAGTCTTGCTTACTGATCATAATCAAGAAAGGGCTCTGCTTATTTGGATCGGGCCTTTCGAAGCTAACGCTATTCAATCAGAGTTACAGGGAATTAAACATCATCGCCCTCTCACCCATGATCTTTTAGAGAAACTGATTCACAAAATAGGTGGACGAGTGCAGCGGATCATCATCACGCACAGCAAGGAAGGTATTTACTTCGCTACTTTAATAATGAAGAAAAATAACGTCACTTGGGAGTTCGATGCTCGGCCGAGCGACTCTATTGTTTTAGCGCTAAAATTCAAGGCCCCCATTTTTGTCTCCCGCAAACTTTTCCAGGAGATGGCTATTTCTTTGAAAGAAACGAAGGGGGCGGAAGAAATTTACGGTTTATCTATCCAAGACCTTACACCCGAGCTAGCTCAATCATTTTCTTTCCCCTCTACGAAAGGGTCTTTAGTTGCGGAAGTTCAGCCAGGAAGCAAAGCGGAAAAGGATGGAGTTAAAGGCGGAGATATCATTGTGGAGGTTGGCCCGGAAGCTATTTCCGATAGTGCTTCTTTTAAAAATGCTTTAGCTAAAAGTAAAGGCCCCCTTAAAGCAAAAATTTTTCGCCAAGGCAAATTTCTATCTCTTACTTTAAACCCCTAAAAACACGCGCTTATCCTTCCTTTTTTATAGGTACCGCATATGGCCCCTCTTTTATAAAAGCTACGCGCACCTTATTCTGTCTCTTAGCTCTTTGGTGATAAAAATAGATGAGCGCATTTTGCACCATCTCTTGCACCTTTGCTGCTCGTCCTTTTTTCTTGCCCGCCTGGGTTAAAAACTCGTAACCACTGATTCCAGGAAGGATAACAAAATCTTGCGGGGGTATGTCCGCGGAGCAATAAATCAATCCCTGCTCACCAACCTTGCGCAAAACTCGCCCCCAAACTTCAGGCTCCCATTGGTCCTTAGTAAATTTCCAATTGGGGGACTTGATAACTTCTAAGTACCCTTCCACTCCTTGCAACTTCAGCAAATGAATTAAAGTGCGGTATTCCGGTCCGCCAATAGGCTCTTCATCCCGATTATCAGCCGCCAAGATAATAATTCCATCTTTCTTTACAGCGGGTAAAGCCCCCACCGCCGCCTTAGCCATCTGGTAGTGATTACGGCCTACATATCCCCCATGGGTCAAGACGATATCAAACTCTTCTGCTAAAGGAATCTGGACATATTTTTTTAGGTGGTCAACTGCCTTTCTTAAGACTTCTTCCAGATCTCCAGCAAAGACCCCGGTGAGGCGCATATTTTTATCCAGCGTAACCGTAATGGTCAAATCAATGCCCACAGCCTGGGCGATAGCCGTAGCTTCTTCGTGACAGGGATTTCCTTCTAAAATTAAATTAGTAGCCAACGGGGATTCTAAGAATTCTGGGCTATGAAACTTCTGAATCGTCCGTAAGTCCACCAAACCAGGGCAAACTGCTTTACGCCCTCCCGAAGCCCCGGCCATGAAATGACTTTCGGTCAAGCCGGTCACAATTTTCAAATCAGCCTCATAAAATCTTTTATTCAGAAAAACTTCCGTTCCTGTCTTAGTTTTGCCCACATAGACTAAGTTTTCTTGATTTTGACAATCGTGGTCCTCAACTTGATATGCCGAGGCTACCTCTTTCCCTAAAATTTCTTCTTTTTCTTTAGGGGTACTGGCCCGGTGTGTTCCTGTGCCGATGATAAAAATTATGTTTTTCTTTTCCACGCCTAAAGAAAGGAGTTTGCTTAGCAGAGGCTTGAGGAGACCATTTTTCCCTTTATAGGGCACGGGGCGAGTTATATCGGAAACCGTGATGGCGACTTTTAGATCATGGGCTCCTTGCCCCTTTTCTTTAATCAATTCCTCCAAATTTTTACCACCTAAGGGGTGATTAATAGCTTTTTGAATCTCTTGGGCCGGATTTTTTAGTACTTCCGCTTTTTTCATAGTTAATTCCAGGCTATCCGGAGGCACGGAAATACGCAACGGCCCGCCCGAAAATTCGACCCTTATTTTTTTCCAACCTTTAATCTTGGCTCCTTTCAAAACCGTCATTAAGTCAGGCAACATTCTTTCCTCCTTTGGGCATTATTTAATTAAATCCCCTTGCCCCCAGCCTTCGGCCAGTTTTAATAATTTTTCTGCCCTTAACGGTGCCCGCCCCTCGGCCCTTCAGCTCAATCGGCAGGAATTAAATTTAAATCTCCTGTATAAGCAGCTTCCAGAGTTGGTTTCATCAAACGATCTACATCGCCTTTTTCCGCCTCCATCGGCGTGGGCATGTTTTGAAGTTTCATCTTCAACTGCGGATCTTTGGCCGCCTGAAGCATTCTTTTAATATGGGTCCGGGAAACTCCGGCCTCTTGTAAGGTCGTCGGGAAACCCAGGGACTTAGAAAATTGAATCAAGCCCCGGGCAACTAACATAGCTAAAGCTCTTCCTTTCTTCCCTTCTATATTGGCCTTGATATACCCTCTTTCTCTTAGAATTTCAGCGAAAACAGAGAGTTGATCTTGAATTCGGGGAGCAAAAAGGACCGTATAGTAAGGATTTAAGATAGCGCAAGCTCGCCCATGGCTTAAAACATCTATCAAAGAGAAACTCCCCAAATGTGGCCCGCTTGTCCCGCCAATCATAATGGCATAACCCCCTAAATCAGTTCCTAAGCCCAAACACAGTCTGCCTTCGCGGTCTTTTAGATCAGTCTTCAATTTGGGAAGGCCATAGATGATTAAACGCAAACAGGCGCGGGCTATTTCTTTCATCTTGACATAATAAGGCTGCCCGGTGGCACCCATAAAAACTTCCCAAGCATGGGCAATACCGTCTAAACCGCCATCCAAAGTTAAATTCAGCGGAGTATGCAAAGTAACTCCATAATCAAACAAGGCTGCCTTAGGGACAATAGCTTCATCGACGATCAGTTTTTTCTGGGCCGAGACTAAATCAGTTATGTTAGCATATTTGGTCAGATGAGCTCCAGAACTGGCGGCTGTTTGCACGGCAATTAGCGGCCGCAAAGAGCGCTGCGTATAAGCCTGGACTCGGCTGACCAGACCCACGCCAAAGTATGGATCGACAGTGCTGGCTAAGGTGTCGGAAACTTCTAAGGCTCCTTTCACTTCCGCAGGAGTATAAGTGGCTAAAACATTAGCTGCTTTGGCCGCATCAATGGTACTACCACCACCCAAAACTACGACCATATCGATTTGGCTTCGCGCAATGTGGAGGGCAATCCGGTAGGTATCTTCGCGAGGAGCATTGGGCCGGGCACCTAAAATAGTTTCTACTTCTAAGCCCTTTTCTTTTAAATTATCCTCTACCCTTTTTTTGATTTCTTCCACCCATGCTAAACCAAGATCTGCTACAACTAACAAGCATTTCTTCCCAAATTGGCCAGCTAAATTTCCTAAGTTATTAAGTACATCAAAGCCAAAGATATAACTATCCTTTTTCCATTCTTTAAGCATCTGCTGGGCATTATCAATATACCTTTGCATAAAACCCCTCCTTCTTTGTATTATGGCTTTTCTGTCCCATTTCCATTCTAACTTAAACTAACTTGAACTTTATTGTTTTAAGGCTTCTTCAACCAGCGCAATCAGCTTCTTAGGAGAAATAGGTTTAGGCAGGTAAAGGTTAGCCCCTACTTCTATTCCTCTTTCTTTATCTTCCTCGCCGCTTTTCGCCGTGAGCATCATGATCGGCGTTTCCATATAAGAATTGGTTTGCCGAATTCTCTGGCAAACTTCGAAGCCATCCATCTCCGGCATGATAATATCTAAAATTATCAAGTCAAATTGTTCTTGAGCAATTTTCTCCAAAGCATCTGGGCCACTGGATGCTTTAACTACTGAAAAACCCAAGGGAGAAAGAAGCTCTTGAATAGCTATGAGGACCAACTCATCATCATCTACTACTAAAATTTTCTTAGCCATTTATTAACTCCTCTTGCGTATCTATTTCTTCCAAAGCGCTTTGCAAAGGTGGGGACAAAATAGGCAAGATGACTTTAAAAGTTGTTCCGGAATGCATTTTGCTTTCCACTTCTATTCTCCCGCCATGAGCTGCGATAATCCCATAGCATATGGATAATCCTAATCCCATCCCTTTACCCACATCTTTAGTACTAAAAAACGGCTCAAAGATCTTGTCTACGTTTTCTTCCGGAATCCCGATTCCGGTATCTTTTATAGCTACTTCCACATCGTGCCAACCATTGTGGCGCAGGAGAGAAGTAGAAATGGTCAATTCTTTTTTACCCTCTACTCTTTCCATAGCATCTTTAGCATTGGCAATAAGGTTAAGGAAAACTTGTTCTAATTGATTAGCATCTCCGCGAACTAAGGGCAAGTCAGTGGCAAAATTCTTAGTTATCTTAATTCCATGGTTTAGCAATTGCTGTCCAGTAATGAGCAGAGCATTTTCAATAGGCTCCCTAATATCCAAGTAGCGGAAATCAGATTTCGACTGCCGGGAGAAATCGCGCAGGTGGTCGATAATTTTAGCTATGCGCTCATGGCACTGTTGGATCAGCTCTAAGCGGTTTTGGTTTTGGTTATCCGCAGGTAAATTCTCTCGGACTACATGTAAAAAAGTGGTGGCGGCCATTAAGGGGTTATTCAATTCATGAGCTACTCCAGCCACCAGTTCGCCCAAGGCGCGCATCTTCCCGGCTTGCATAAGATGAGCTTGGGTTTTTTTCAATTCTTCTTCCAATTTCTTCTTTTCGCTCAAATCTTTAAAAACGCCCAGCGTACCGATTATATTTTGTTTTTCGTCCCGGAGCAAAGAGGCTGAAGTAAGAATGGGCACAAGTTTTCCTTGCCGGTTTACGCTTGTTTCATAATTTTGCAAACTTCCTTTCTCCCGCAAAATAGCCATAATTTTTCGGGCTTCGGAAATACCTTGCGCATAAAATTGATAAATTGGCGCCCCTAAAATTTTCTCTCGAGGTAGGCCTAACATCTCTTCCATAGCCCGGTTGAAAAAAGTTATGCGCCCTTTGGGATCAGTGGTGACAATCGCATCAACAGAACTTTGGACTATATTCTCTAAGAAATCCTTAGTTTCCTTGAGTTCCTTCTCCAAAGACAATCTTTCGGTGATGTCCCGGGCAATTTCTACAAAACCCAGTATTTTCCCGCTGGGGTCTTTTAAAATGGTCATTACGGCGTGGGCTGTAAAAAGGCTGCCATTCTTGCGCACCCGCTCCAGTTCGTATTCGGTCATACCTTGCGTCTCTACTTGGCGGGAAATTTCCCACAAAACTCCACGCGTCCGGTCTTCCCGCCGAAAAGTCTTGCCAATCCACATTTTTCCCACAACTTCTTCTTTGGACCAACCAAAAAGTTTAGCTGACCCGCTATTGTATTCCAGAATTATCCCTTGAGCATCGAGGGCAATTATGGAATATTCCGTTGAGCTCTCCAAAATGCTATTTAAAAGATTGGAGAGGTTCCTATATTTTTCTTCTTTCTCTTGAATTTCTACTGTGCGTACCCGGACGATGTCTTCCAGATTACGGGTGTAATTAAGCACCTGGTCGGCCATGCGGTTAAAAGATCTCCCCAAGGTACCGATTTCATCAGCCGTGGTAATATTAGCTTTTTGGGTTAAATCCCCAGCGGCCATGCGCGCCGTCACTTCCGTAAGCTCCATAATGGGTTTGGTCAGCACGCGGGAGAGACTAATAGTTAATAAGAAGGCTAAGCCAATACTGCCTATTCCTACCAAGTATATAAAAAATTTTATTTGCTCCACCCCGGCAAAAATTTCTTCTTCATATCCGCCAGCGACTATAATCCAATCCCAATCTCGGAAATATTGATATTTGTTGATCTTCATCCGGGGAGTCTTTTCGCCCAATTCCACATTTATCCATGGGTAACGGATAGTGCCCACTTCGTTTTCTTTTAGTTGGACAGCCTTCTTCGTTACTTCTTTAATATAAGCAAAACCGGAAGAGTCTTTTACTTCTAAAATATTTTCCCCTTCTTTTACAGGATGGACAACTAAATTTCCGGAACTGTCCATTATAAAAGCATAGCCAGTCTTGCCAATCTTTATAGATTTGATGGCCGTTTTTAAAGAGAGCGCACTTTGTTCAGGGATACCTACGTAAAGGGCCCCTATAACTTCTCCCCGGGCATTTAATATTGGCTCATAGGCGGTGATGTACCAGGCATTCACTACAAAAGCCCGGCCCCGGTAAGTTTCTTTGCGTAAAATAGATTTGGTAACCTCACTGGACGGAGGAAGATAAGTCCCTATAGCCCTTGTGCCATTATCGCGTAAGACATTAGTAGAAATGCGCAAAAGGCGATCACCATCTATTCTTTGAAAAATTGTACACGTGCCACCTAATAATTCTTGAACTCTATCCACAATAGTATGATCTTCAATCAAAGGTCTGTCGCCCATAACCCAAAGCGGGAAACGCGCTTTGTTTTTTTCCTTGGTAAATTGATCTTCAATTTCCATTTCTATTAGCCGAGCGGTAGAAATGGGAACTTGCCTTCCGTGCTGGTAAAAAATATGGTGGGCAATTTTTAGATCGGCCGTAAGCTTGTTTTGCAGAAGTTCTTGTTGAGCTTTGCACATGGCCTGAATATTCGCCACTATGTGCTCCAAATCTGACTCATAAGCCCCCTTCAAGCTTTCCATAAACCTGTCCAAAGAAAGCATGGAAGCCACGGCCATCGGCACTAAGGCCAAGAAGAGAGTGGAGATTATTAATTTGCTCCGGATTTTCCAGTCGCGAAATGGTTTCATCTTTGCTCTTTAGTCAATATATCAAAGATATTATAAAATCTCAAACTTTTAGCTTAAATTAGTGGCTATTTAGACTTTAATCAATTCTTTTGTTGCCAATATGTCCAAAAATTCATTTTGCCGTTTGGAAAATTATGACATTTTTTCAAAGTTAACTAGACAAAAATTCCTTATTTTGACATTTTGTCAAGGATCAATCTTCTAAAGCAAGGAAAGATTTTTGTTGGCTAAAAATTTATTAATTATTACAAAAAGTTATGCTTAAAAAGTATTGGTTAAGAAAAGGCATTTATTTTGCAAAAAATTAGGGTGGAATGTTAAGGAATTAAAAAGCGCAGATTAAAGAAGGGGAATGAGCCCAATGAAGAAAGTTAAAATAATCATAGGGAGTTTGATAAGTTGGAGCACGATCCCAAGCCAAGTATTAGCCGGCGAGATATGGGGGTATGCGATATCGCCCGTTCAAGCAAAATTCTATTTAATAATTTTAGGCGTTATAGCTTTTTCCATCCTTATGGTAGCCTCTGTTTATACCATATTCTGGCTCCTCGATTTTAAGAAAAAGGCCAAAGAGAGACTGATGATCAAGACCTTAAGTACTCAGTTAGTTAACTTAAAAGGAAAATATGCTGTGGCCAAATAAATAAAATCTTTAAGCCGCTTTAGCCAATTCTTTAGCATCTATTTTCGCCTTTGGGGGACTGGTAATAAAAGTGAGTGCCGCGGCAATAAGTAAACAAATAGAAGCGATCAAGTAAGCGTTATTAAAATTCTTAGCCTGGTCATAAATCCACCCACTTAAAATAGGTCCCAATATTCCGCCAACTCCCCAAGCAGTAAAAACCAGACCATAGTTTAGGCCGAAATTTTTTAGGCCAAAGTAATCTTTGGTTACGGAAGGGAAAACAGAAAGATTGGCTCCATAGTTAAAGCCGATGAGAATAGAGGCCATAAAAAGAGCACTATAGGTTTCTAACCAGCGTAAAATAAACATGAGTACAGCCTGGAAAATGAAAACAAAGAACATAGTCCAGGTGCGACCAATCTTGTCTGATAAAACGCCAGCAATGACACGACCACCAGCATTCCCCACGGCCAGCATGGCTACAAAAATAAACCCGGCCTTTATTCCTGCTTGCAGGTCAACGATCTTAGCCAATTTGCCAATGATCATCAATCCTGCCCCCGCCCCAAATACGTACATAATCCACAGAAGGTAAAATTGCGGGGTGCGCAACATCTCTGACCACTCATAATCGATGATTTTCCCGGTAATTTTTGCGGGTATGTTTTTTGTTCCGGGATTCTGAGAACCCCAAACAGGTTTATAATGCGCCGGAGGATTTTTTAAAATTTGAGCCAAAGCCACAACAGCTAATAGGAAAGCTACACCCAAAATTAAAAAACTCTTCTGAATGCCGAAGTTGCCTAAAAGATAATTTGCCAAAGGGGCAATATATACAGAAGCTAACCCAAATCCGGCCACCACTAATCCAGCAATTAAACCAGTCCGTTCAGGAGGAAACCATTTTACTGCTGGGGGAGTGGCGGACGCATACCCAAAGCCAATGCCCATACCTGCTAAGATACCAAAACCGATTACCAACCCGACCAAGGATTGACTTAAACTGGCCACGATAAAGCCGACTCCACAAAATATTCCTCCCAAAGTGGCTACTAAGCGGGGGCCCCATTTATCTTGCAGCCTTCCAGCTGGCACCATAGTAAAAGCAAACACCGCAATGGCCACGGAATAGGGCAGAGCTGTTTGCGTTTCACTCCATCCCCACTCCTTGGAAATTTGCTTGGAAATTATCGACCAAGCATAAAGAACTCCCAAAGCTAAATTAATACCCGTGCCCGACAAAGTCACCAACCATCCTTGGTACTTTTTCGTTTCCCAAGGCGAAAGGTCAGCCTTATTTTTAGACATAAAATTAGCCTCCTAAACAAAAACTCCCCCGTTGAAACCTTTTTTGAAGGATTTTAAACGGGGGAGTGGAATAATTTATGCTCTTTCGGCGATTAAAGTTTGCACAACGGAAGGATCAGCTAAGGTAGTCGTGTCTCCTAAGTCCCGTACCTCGCCCGCAGCTATTTTCTTCAAAATTCGGCGCATAATTTTCCCGCTTCTTGTCTTAGGGAGAGCATCAGCGAATTGAATTTTATCCGGAGTGGCTATGGGGCCTATTTCTTTGCGCACGTGCGCCACTAATGCTTTCCGTAATTCTTCGGATTTCTCTTGTCCCGCTTTTAAAGTTACAAAGGCATAGATTCCTTGCCCTTTAATTTCATGAGGCATACCCACGACGGCCGCTTCGGCCACCGCGGGATGACTGACTAGAGCACTTTCTACTTCGGCGGTGCCGATCCTATGGCCCGAAACGTTGATGACGTCATCAACCCGCCCCATCAACCAAAAATCACCATCTTCATCAACGCGCGCTCCATCACCCGTAAAATACATGCCTGGAAATTGGACGAAATAAGTCTCCTTAAATCTTTGATGCTGACCATATACGGTACGCATTATCCCTGGCCAGGGTCTTTTTATAACCAAATATCCTCCTTCGTTAACCTCTGCTGGGGATCCGTCTTCTCTAATGACCGCTGCTTCTACGCCCGGGAAAGGTTTGGTTGCTGACCCTGGTTTAATAGGTATAGCCCCCGGTAAAGGAGTAATTAAGGCACCTCCGGTCTCCGTCTGCCACCAAGTATCTACGATTGGACAGCGCTCTTTACCGATAATTTTATAGTACCACATCCAGGCTTCAGGGTTGATTGGTTCACCTACAGTCCCCAACAACCGTAAAGATGAAAGATCCCGAGCGAGAGGCCATTTATCTCCATCTCTCATCATGGCCCGCAGCGCTGTAGGGGCGGTATAAAATATATTGACCCTATATTTTTCCACGATCTGCCAGAAACGGTCTGGTTGCGGGTAGTTGGGTACTCCTTCGAACATCAGACTGGTTGCTCCGGCCGCCAGGGGGCCATAAACAATATAACTGTGTCCGGTCACCCATCCGATATCGGCCGTACACCAGAAAATATCTTCATCTTTATAATCGAAGATCCATTTAAAAGTGGTGAGCACATAGAGTAAATAACCGGCTGTGGTATGTAAAACTCCTTTAGGCTTTCCTGTGGAACCGCTGGTATAGAGGATGAATAAAGGATCTTCGGCATCCATTATTTCTGGAGGGCATTCGCCTTTAATATCCGGGGCAGCCATCTCTTCGTGCCACCAGAAGTCCCGCCCTGGCTTCATGTCTATTTTTGTATTTGTCCGATTATAGACGATGACCGATTTTACTGAAGGGCATTGTTCCAAAGCAGCATCAACATTATTTTTTAGACCAATTACCCGCCCGCCGCGATAACTGGCATCAGAAGTTATTAAAAACGAGGCCTGGGCATCCTGGATCCGATCTTTCAAAGAATCTGCACTGAATCCTCCAAAAACGATGCTATGGATGGCTCCAATACGGGCACAGGCTAACATTGCAATAGGCAATTCAGGAATCATGGGCATATAGATAGTGACCCGATCACCTTTTTTTACCCCTTTTTTCTTTAGGACATTAGCAAATTTGCATACTTCTGTATATAATTGCTGATAGGTATAGGTCCGACTTTCTCCTGGTTCTCCTTCCCAGATTATAGCGGCCTTGTTACGCCGATGAGTTTTTAGATGACGATCCAAGCAATTGACTGTAGCATTTAGCTTGCCACCAATAAACCATTTAATATATATATTATCTTTAAAGCTATAATCTAATACTTTTTCCCATTTCTTGTACCATTCTAAATTTTCCGCCAGTTCTCCCCAAAAGCCTTCCGGATCTTCCAAAGATCTTTTATAAAGCTTTTGGTATTCTTCTAAGCTCTTGATATGAGCTTTTGCGCTAAATTCCTGGGGAGGCGGAAATTTCCTAGTTTCCTCCATCATGCTGGTAATAGTCTGCTTTTCTTCAGGCATAATAAAATTACCTCCATTCTAAATTTTCCGCAGCATATTTTTTATTATATTGGAACATGCGAATTTTTCATAGTCATAAAAATAACGTCTTTTTCAATTTGGTTAATTTTAGGGGATTTAGAAACCCAACCCTTAGTGGCAAGAATTTAGGAATGCCTTCCTCATTAGCCAGAAAATTTAATGGGGAGAGGAAACGGCCCTTACGCCTTGGTTGTACTCCAAAGGTTTAGCCGCTTTTGGTTGTTCACTAACGACTTCTAAAATTTCGGAAATTAGCTCTCTTATCCGCTCTTTCAAATAGCGAATCTCTGCGCCCATGGCTTGTTTTTCCAAGGCCTGTTTTACAGTCTTGAATAAAGTTAATTTTGTAAATGGTTTTTGGATAAAATCAAAGGCTCCTTCTTTGATTGCTTCCAATCCCTGTTCTGTCTGGCCATGGCCAGTCATGAGGACAACTTCAATTTCTGGTCTAATTGATTTGGCCAACCGCAACAGTTTGTGCCCATCTATCTTAGGCATAATGATATCGGATATTATTAGATGGACTCTTTTTTCTCTCAGTATATCTAAGGCTTCTTGCCCGTTCTTGGCGGTTAAAATCTTATACCCTTCGCGTTCCAGTATTTTCTTTAGCGTTTCCCTAATGGCATCTTCGTTATCAACTACCAGAATCGTTTCTTTATCCACCTTGCCTCCTCAAATTATTACGCTAAAGGGTAAAAAAGAAGGGGCTCGATCTAATGGAGGAGGGTTTTTTTGGGTTGCCAGTCACATTTGAGCAGGGGAGTTCGCTCTTTTGTAGCCGGTGGAGATCGAACCCCTTCTTTTTTCTTTATAATAAGCAAGAATCTTGCCATTTCTTTTTTTAATGGACGACGATTTTAACATATTTAATTTATTGATTTTTTTAAAAACGCCCGGTGAATTTAGCTCAGCGGTTTTATCAATTTCTTGACAAAATGTCATAAATAACAATTCCTATTCAGAAAAAATGTCAATATAACTGATTTATATTTTATTTTTGTGACAATTTGTCAATAATATTCCAAAGCTTTCTCAATTGAACTCTATTTAAAAAATTCTAAGCGCCTGGAAGGCTCACTCGGGGAAATAGAGTAGTTTTCGTCGGCCCTGTTTAGTCTTTGGTCTTTCTTGCATCTCCTCACCCCTGAGAAGATCTTTACGACTATTTTTTCAAGAATATTGCTTTTTTAAAAAAGAGAAGATGAGTAAGTATTCCGCAAGCGCTGGTCAAAGAATCATTGAGAAGAGTAAAATTTCTCAAAAATTAACCTTAAATAATAAATAAGGGGATAAAATTTGCTGGAAAATTTTTGCGAGGTCATATAAGCTTGGGAATAGTTCAAAAAAATTATTGTAAGGGAGGTAAAGCATGTTTAAAAAAATCGATCATATGGCTATTGCCGTGCGCAATTTAGAGGAAACCAAGAAAAAAATGATCGCACTTTTTGGGGCTAAGTTTATCGTCGAAAAAATAAATGAAGAAGGGCAGTACAAAGTGGCCATTATGCAGGTGGGAGAGAGTACTTTTTCCTTCTTAGAACCCACCAGTGCAGATGGCTTCGTAGCCAAGCACATTGAAAAATTTGGCGAGACTATGCAGCATCTGGGTATGGAAGTAGAAAATCTGGATGACTTCATTCAGCATTTTAATGCCCACGGCCTAAAAACTTCTAATTATTCAGAAATACCCGGAGTTAGACGAGAAGTTTTAGTCGGGCCCAAAAACCCCCTCGGGGTAATTCTTCAGGTCTTTGAATGGCTCGGTGAATATAAAAATGCTTCTCCCGAAAAAAGAATGATCACTGTTTGGGGATAAAAAAATTAGGACCCTCAAGACACCCCAAGGGGCACAGCTGCGCATAAACGAATTAATCCCCCTCCCCCCTATGAGACTGGGTCGCCATGGTCAGGAAGGGCCAGAGGCAGGCCTGAGGAAGAGTTTGGATTATTAAATCTTTGGCCGGCGATTGAACCATGGACGTGCTGTTTCTAATTGCGCGGCCAAGCGAAAAAGAGTGGCTTCATCGCCGAAACGCCCAAGAAAATGTATTCCTATGGGCAATCCTTCCTCATTCCAGTAAAGAGGTACGGACATAGCAGGCTGGCCAGTAGCGTTAGCTAAAGGAGTAAAGGGAATAAACTCGGCTGCTCGCCGGAAGCCAAGCAGAGGATCTTCAGGAGGAGAAGTAAAGAACCCCAGTTCTACCGGCGGTTGGGCTAGGGTAGGAGTTAACCAAAGGTCATACTTGGTAAAGAATTGGGCTACCTGCCGAGAAATTCTTTGGAGAAGGTTTAAAGAAATTAAGTAAGAGGAAGCTGTGTGTTTTTGACCCATTTCATAGGAAGCCCAAGTGAGGGGTTCAAAAAATTCCGAAGAAGGCTTTCGCCCCGTGGCTAAACTAAGGCCATCAATGCTCCAAGCTAATCCTCCAGAAAATAGAGTCATAAAAGCTTGCGTTAAAAGGGGCCCATTGACCAGAGGTGATGCTTCTTCGACTTCATGCCCGAGACTTTGGCAAAGAACCGCCGCATCTTTTACAGCCTTTATACAATCTTCATGAATCTTTACTTCCGTAAAAGGTTTGGTGGTGAAAGCGATTTTTAATCTTCCTGGAGATGTTCCTACTTCTTCCAGGAAAGGCCGAGCAGGAGGAGGTGCCCAATATGGATCGCCTAAATCAGGGCCGGCAGTGGCATCCAGAAGAGCGGCGCAATCGCGCACTGAACGAGTAACAGCATGCTCAACTATTAAGCCGCTGTACATATCACCCATATCCGGACCAAGAGGGTTTCGAGCGCGCGTAGGTTTAAGGCCAAAAAGTCCGCAACACGAGGCCGGAATGCGAATGGAACCTCCCCCATCGTTAGCATGAGCCATGGGCACCATTCCCGCTGCTACCGCCGCTGCCGAACCTCCACTGGATCCTCCGGTAGTCTTTGTCTTATCCCAGGGATTGCGGCAAGGACCGAAAAGTTGGGGCTCGGTGGTGGGCAAAAGGCCAAATTCAGGAGTATTGGTTTTCCCCATAATAATTAGACCTGCTCGTTTAAGGCGGAGGACGAGTTCAGTATCATGGTCAGGAATAAAATTTTGTAAAAAAGCTGAACCTAAGGTTAAGCGCACTCCGGCGCAGAAAGCTCCTAAGTCTTTTAATAAATAAGGAACACCAGTGAAAGGACCGGCGGGCAATTTTCCGCGGGCCTGATCAAGCGCCCGATCGAACATGGGCGTAATGATCGCGTTCAGAGAAGGGTTTAAACGCTCCACTTGAGAAATGGCCGCTTCCACTAATTCTAAGGGGGTTACCTCTTTGCGTTTCACTAACTCTGCTAAGCCGAGCGCATCATATTTGCCATATTCCTCAGGGTTCATGATGATCCTCCCTCCTCAATAATTTTGGTTTGATTTTAAGCAAAATCATGCCTGCTCTGTCAAGTAATAAATGCTCTGACCGTCGATCACTTTTTCAATTCCAGCTTAATTCAGGCGGGAGGGAGAGAGGCTCATTAAAATGAGGCACTGGTTCTTTCATGGGCATGGGCGGGGAATAAAAAAGTCTCCACTTTAAATTAGGGAGGATTATTCGGGTTTTTATTTTCAAGATAAGTTTATCCCCGCCGTT
>CAZAGD010000177.1:0-8190 GCA_964484485.1 uncultured Syntrophaceae bacterium | reverse complement strand
CACTTTAAATTAGGGAGGATTATTCGGGTTTTTATTTTCAAGATAAGTTTATCCCCGCCGTTTATGGCGGATAAAGGGTGGGTAAGAAGGAAATAAGCAATTCCCAGCCGATTTTAATTTCGCCTCTCCCCCTCCCGCCTGTCTCCTGCTGGCGAGAAATATAAAATCTGAACAACGGTCAGATAAATGCTCGGACCGTCGCTCAGATTTTTGATAGATATCTTAATATGACTCTGGCCTGACTCTGGCCTGCCTCTGGCCTGCCTCTGGCGGGAACATGCGGGGCTGATTAAAATAGGGAAAAATTCATAAAATTTGCAGTATAATAAGAGCTATGAAATTGAATTATTTTCTCTGGCCAATTTTGCTATGTTTTCTTTCTGGTTGTACTCCGTTATTTAACAAAGAAATAATGAAAGAAGTGGATTTTGAACTCACCTTTCCTGTGTTGATTAGAGCTCCTGAAAGATATACGGGAAAAACAATAATCTTAGGAGGGAAAATTATAAAGACCGAGATTAAAGAGAGAACCACATGGATAGAAGTATTACAACTCCCCTTGGATTGGCGAAACAAGCCGCAGGAAACTGATGAGTCTGGTGGGCGATTTTTAGCATTTTCCACTGATTTTCATGACCCGGCTATTTTTTCTCCTGGGAGAAAAATTACAGTGCTTGGCCTGGTTAGTGGAAAAAAGACTCTTCCCATCGGCGAAAAAGAATATCATTATCCTATTCTAAAAATAAAAGAAGCTCATCTTTGGCCAGAAGAACCTAAAAGCGGTCTGTTTTTTCATTTCGGCATTGGCCTCGGAGGAACTTTTTAATGATTAGGTTAGGGACTTGTTTTTTAATATTATTTTTATGCTTGAGCTCTTGTTTTCCTTTTTCTCCGGAACTGCGCCGACAAATTGATCCTACCTTAACCTTAACAAATATAAAAAAAGACCCCACCATCTATAAGGGTCGAAAAGTTTTATTAGGAGGAGTAATTATAGAGACAAAGAATAAACCGGAAGAAACAATATTGTTAATAAGGCAGGCAGAATTAGATCTGGGGAAAAGACCCAAAAATCTGGATCAAACTGCTGGCCGCTTTATGGTAAAATATAAAGGATTTTTGGATCCCGAGATTTATCAAAGTGGTCGCGAGATTACCGTTATAGGAGAGATAGAAGGGAAGGAAGTATTACCCATAGGGGAAACTTTTTATTCTTATCCCATCATCATAGCCCAAGAAATTAAACTTTGGCCGAAGAGGACGGAATATATCCCCTTTTATCCTTGGTATGGGGAACGCCCATATTTTTGGTTACCACCGTACTACCCTTAGGGGAAAAGGGGCAAAAATTTCTTAAAAATCAGTTTTTATGGGGAGGCCGAGTTTGAGGAAATTAAAAGTAGATTTAGAGTATATCGCTATCTGCATGGATGATCAGGATCGACTCGATCAGAATTATTATTTGGATGTAGAAAGCGGGGAAACCATCATGCTTCCCCGAGAAGTCATAGATGCTCTGGAGGATGAAGAACTTTTAAAGTCTCTACCTAAGGGGCAATTAAAATTAGTTGACTTGGCTAAGGATATTCTGGGGGGAAACCCTCGCTATGTAGAGATTCCCATAAAAAAGAGGAAAGAAGGATTTAATGATATATGGGAATTCGCTGAAAAAATTAATGACCCCAAAATAAAGGAAAAGATTTTCTTATCCAGGCACGGGAAGGGAATTTGGCGCAAATTTAAGGAAATCTTGCAGGAGGCCCCAGAAATTGAAAAAGAATGGCTGAAGTTTAAAAATGAAAAAGAGAAGAAAAATGTTCTGGCTTGGTTAGCAAGTATAGGTATTGAGCCCCTTGCCGATGAAGATAGGGGGGCAGTTCCAACTTAATCATTAAGGATTTGGTGCGCTAGCTTTAATTGAGGAGGAATAGAGACGCCAAAGGGACAACGCTCCAGGCAAAGTTGGCAGTGCGAGCAGGCTTGAGCATTAATGGGTAGAGACTTATACTGAAGTTTAGCCCATTCTTTAAGCCCATAGTGGCGGTAATAATTCTCAAAACGAAAAATATCGGGAATAGGAATTCCTTCCGGGCAGGGCAGGCAATAGCCACAATTCCGACAAAATCCTTGGCCGGCCGCCGCGGCTATTTCCATAAATTTTTTTAGTTCAGCTAAAGATAAATCCCGGGGTTCTTGACCAACGCGGCAGTTCTCTCGCAATTCGCCAAGGGACATCATTCCGGGGATGGCACAAGTTAGGTAAGGATTAGAAATAACATAGCGGAGAGCGATCTGGGCCGGTGATTCTCCCTTAAATAAATTTCTATCCCAACCTGACGAAGGGAAATAGCCTAACCTTCCCCCCGCCAATGGTTTCATAGCAATCAAACCCACCCCTTTGGTGGCCGCCAAAGGAAGCAGATGGGCACTCAAGCGATCTTCATCAAGGGCACTGTAAGCAACCATGAGGGCGGAGAAGGCGCCACTTTCTATAGCCTGACGCATCATGGATATTGACCCGTGAATGCTTATCCCAATTGCTCTTATTTTTCCGGCTTGCTGAGCCTTCTGCAGTTCTTCTAAGCCACCGGCCGTAAATATTTTTTCATATTCTCCACCGCGCACATCGTGAAAAAGGAGCAAGTCAATCCAATCAGTACGCAGTCTGCTTAATGACCTTTCTAATTTAGCCCGCACACCATGGGCATCTCTTTCATCAACCTTAGTGGCCAGATAGAATTCTTTCCTTCTGGCTTGCAGGGCTTGGCCAATTTTCTCTTCACTATCGCCATAACAATCAGCCGTATCTATAAAATTAATCCCCATATCTAAAGCGCGGTGGAGGAGGCGACTGCATTCCTCTCTACTTAAGCGCGGCAGTTTAATCGCGCCAAACCCAATGATGGAAAGAGGCCAACCTGTTTTTCCTAAGATTCTTTTCTGCAAAGAAGATGCCTCCCGCTCATTTTTCTTCGCTAAGCAGTCGCTTGACGAAAATATGCGCTTGGCGTAAGGGTTCGGGTATTCGATAACCGCGGCAGAGGGCGAGGGTGATCTTTACCGCATTTTCCAAATCCATTTTATGACCGGGAGAAACAAATACTGGCCGCCCATGGGCCCGGGTGCGCACGGCCATGCCTACAACTTGGTCTTGGTACAGAAGAGGCGCTTTTGCTCCGGCAAAAGCAGGAAGATTTTCATAAGTGCCCACTAAGCGGCTTTTGGCACAGCCGATGGTGGGCAAATCGAGGATGATCCCCAAGTGCGCAGCAATCCCCATCGCTCGGGGGTGAGCTATGCCCTGGCCGTCAAAGATTATTAAGTCGGGTTTCCTGGATAATTGACCAAAAGCCTGCAGGAGAAGCGGCGCCTCCCGAAAAGTAAGTAGCGAAGGAATATAAGGAAAGGAAACTTCACCAGCCGCAAAAACTCTCTCCAATACATTTAAATCGGGATAAGTAAAAAGAAGAAAACCGGCATAAGTCTTTGCCTCCCAGCGCCCATAAGCTACATCACCCGCAGCAACAGTAGTCAATGGATTTGGGGGTGGGCAAAGCCGGAGTTTCTGGCGGAGCTCTAATTGAATATTCTTGGCTTCCGCGGGGCTTACTTCCCAAGAATGAAGAGGTTGATGCTTAATCATTAACTTTTTAACCCTCTTGAGTTAAGTCGGCTTCCACATTCTCCGGTTTTAATATATATCTGGCCAAGAGCTTATGATAAGTAGTCCAACGCGCCGGCTGGTCTTTTTCTTTGGCAATCCAGGCCCAAAAGGCATTAACTTTTGCATCCAGATCATCAAGATGATGCAGAATTAACGCTTCCAAGGTCATGGGTAGCTTGGGTGAGCCGAAGGCAAAATCTCCATGGTGGCTTATGAGGATATGTTCCAGTAAGAGCGCTAAATCTTCTGGGAAATCGGGAATGCTCTTTATTCTTTGATTGACCATCTCTACGGTCAAGACAATGTGGCCAAGTAACCGACCAGCGTCTGTATAATCGAAGACGCGGCTAAAGGATAATTCCGCAATTTTACCTATATCATGCAAAATCCCGCCGGTTAAGAGCAGGTCTTGATTCACCCCCGGATAACGGGGAGCCACGAGAAGGATAAGCTGGGCCACAGCTAAGGTATGCTCCAATAATCCTCCTAAATAAACATGGTGCACATTTTTAGCGGCCGGCGCTCTTTTAAATTTTTCCCTAAAATCCGGGTCTTCCAGAAAAGAGTCAAGAAGTTGGGAGAGGAAAGGTTGTTTAACCAAATGAGCTAAATCTTTTAATTCGGCAAACATTTTTTCAACGTCGGCGGAAGTTCGCGGGAGAAAATCATCAAGCCTGATCTCTTCGGCCAAGCATCGGCGTAATTTGACAATCCGCAGCTGGAGCGTCCCCTGAAATTCTTCTACTTCGGCCCGGACTTTGATAAAGTCATGGACATCAAAGATAGAAGCGAAGTCCGGAGCGTTATCCCAAACCCGCCCTTCGATCTCCCCCGTTCTATCTGCTAAGCGCAAAGACAAATAGGGCGCCCCTGCTTTCGTGCGGTTCAAGTTTTTCTCGCGCACGTGAAAATAACTTTCAATGCTTTGCCCGCGCTGCAGTTCGTTGATAAAAATTTTACTTTTACTTTCGGCGCGTTGCTCTTCAGTCATGGCCTCTCCTTTTGTCTTTAGCAGCCCCCTAATTTTTCTACTATAGCTTTGGCGGCTTTAAGACCATCCAGGGCTGAGCTGATGATTCCGCCGGCATATCCGGAACCTTCACCAATGGGGTAAAGACCGGCCAGGCTAAGGGATTGAAAATCTGGGCCGCGAATTATCCTTACCGGTGAGGAAGTACGGGTTTCCACGCCTATTAACATAGCTTCCGCTGAAGAAAAGCCGGGCATTTTTTTATGAAAATAAGGCAGCGCTTCCCGGAGGCTATGGGTAACAAATTTAGGTAAGCAATCCTCCAGAGGAGCAGGAGTGATTTCGGGTTTAAAGCTCGTCGGCCTAACGGAAGTAGTCTCGCGTCCCTCCAGAAAGTCCGAGAGCGATTGAGCTGGAGCGCGGTATCTGCCCCCTCCTAATTGGTAAGCTTTCCCTTCCCACTGGCGCTGCCATTCTATTCCTGCTAAGGGATGAGGAGCAGGGAAGTCCTCCGGAATAACTCCCACTACCAGAGCGCTATTGGCATAAGGTGAATTGCGTTGGTACATACTCATGCCATTGGTTACTAATTTATCTTCTTCAGAACTGGCCGCAATTATTGAGCCCCCAGGACACATGCAAAAAGAGTACACCGGCCGGCCTTGGGCAGTTCGGAAAGACAAGGCATATTCCGCGGGAGGCAGGGCCGGGTGGCCGGCAGCGGGACCATATTGGATTTTATTAATTAGGCTTTGGGGATGTTCTATCCGCACCCCCATAGCGAATGGCTTGGGCTCCATAGCTACTCCGGTTTGGTAAAGCATCTGGAATGTATCTCGGGCGCTATGGCCTATAGCTAAAATAAGTATGGAAGTCGACAATTCTCGCTCACGGTTAACAATCACCCCGGCCACTTGGCCTCGGGAGATGTTTAAGCCCGTAAGTTTAGTTTGAAATTGAAACTCTACTCCCTGAGCCTTGAGCCATTCGCGCATAGCGGGGATAACTTTACGCAGCCGATCTGTGCCTATATGGGGCTTTTGCCAATAGGTAATCTCTGCTGGAGCGCCAAAACGCACAAAAATTTCTAAAATTTGCGCAACCAAGGGCGTATGGAGGCGGGTATACAATTTACCATCAGAGAAAGTTCCTGCACCTCCTTCTCCGAATTGGACATTGCTTTCCGGATTGAGGATACCTTCTGCCCAGAATCTGGCTACATCCTGAATCCGCTCTTCTACCATCTTCCCGCGTTCTATAATTAAAGGAGTTAAGCCAGCGGCTACCAATTGCCAAGCACAGAAAAGAGCTGCTGGTCCTGATCCCACAATTATAGGGCGCTCTTTAAGGGACTGGGTAATTCTTTTGCTTAATGCCGGAGCAGCGGGGACAACTTTGGCCACTTTTAATTTTTTGGGGGGTTGGTCCAATACCCGGGCCTCTTCGGCAGGAGGCAAAGAAATTTCCAAAGCATAAACAAAGTGAATTTTTTTCTTTTGCCGGGCGTCGAGCGATTTTTTTATAATCCGCCAACGCTGCACATGGTGCAGGGGGAGGCCTAAAATATCAGCCACTTTCTGCGGCAAAATTGCTTCATCTTCATTCAAAAAAAGAGGGACGGGAAAGATGCGGATAGCCATCGCTATTTATTATAATGCCCCACGGCACCTAACAAAAGAGGAGAATTTCCTGCTGCTCTAATTATTATTTAGCAATTACATTCTCCGGCAACCGGCGGGTTAAAATATCGACCGCTTCTTCCACCATTTCTTCTAAGACTTGTCGAGCCGGCTTGATTTCTTTAATTAGCCCGGAGATTTGCCCAGCTAATCCACCTACATACTCATATTTTTCACTTTTAATAAAGCTGGCCAAAAGAGCAGAAGAGATCAAGACTTGCGTGGGAAAAGGAAGAGGCTCTAATCCCGATCCGTCCCAAAGGTCATGGAAGCGATTATAACTGGCCCGCAGCGTTTTACCCGTATAAGCTTTACTCACCCGCGTATCCTCATCGGTAGCTTGCAGAATTTTTTGTTTATTAATTTCTAAGGCGCCCCCTTCTTTGGTGGCTAAGAAGCGGGTGCCTACCCAAACGCCCACGCAGCCCATAGCCAAGGCAGCGGCCAAACCCCGTCCATCCCCTATTCCTCCAGCAGCCAGTACCGGAACTGGGTAAGCAGCGTCGATAGCCTGGGGAAGCAACGCCATAGTTCCAATCCTCCCCGTATGTCCCCCGCCCTCATATCCTTGAGCGACGAGGAGATCAACTCCGGCCTGAGCCATCCGCCGGGCATTTTTGGTGTTACCTGTAATGCCTAATACTTTCATGCCCACGGCATGAGCTTGGGGCACCATGAAACCTGGATTTCCTAACCCTGCGCAAAAGAGGGGCACTTTTTCTTCAATACAAACTTGGATTGCTTCTTGCGGGCGCATGGTAGTAGTATTCATGCGCACCATTATTTCCACTTCGGGTAACTCCAGTTCTTCTCTAACTTTTTTTAGCCAATCCTGATATGGCTTAGGGAGAGTTTTCAGAATAGCTGATAAAGGCAGCTCCTCTATCCCCCTTTGACCCAGCCCGCCGCCGACATCGAGCTTCTGGGGCAAAAGAAGATCGACACCAAATGGTCTATCTGTTCGGGACTTAATTTCCCGAATAGCCGCCCGCAATCCATCGATGGTGTAACCAGCTCCCCCTAATACACCCATCCCCCCTGCTTCGGAAACGGCCACCACCAGCTCTACCGGAGCGCCCGTAGTCTCGCCGATTAAGGTCGGGCCCATGCCCGCACACACGATGGGATATTCTATACCCAGGAGGTCACAGAGTTTGGTCCTTAAAATTCGCTTACCCATAAAGTTACCTCCTTTATTCTTTTTTCCTTCTGGCTTCTTCTTCGGCGCGCAGAATCTTGCGTAAAACTTTGCCGATGGCTGACTTAGGAAGGGCGTCACGAAATTCTATTATCTTAGGCACTTTATAAGCGGCTAATCTTTCGCGGCAAAAAGCAATAATTTCATCGGCCGTAGCCTTTTCTCCTGGTTTTAAGACAATGTAGGCTTTTACAGTTTCGCCGCGATAGGGGTCAGGGATACCCACGGCCACTGCTTCTTGAACTTTAGGGTGCTGGAAAAGGACTTCGTCTATTTCGCGAGGGTAGATATTAAATCCTCCCGCAATGATCATGTCTTTTTTTCGATCTACGATAAAGAAATAGCCATCTTCATCTTGGATGGCCACGTCTCCAGTATAGAGCCAACCATCCCGTAATTGTCCCGCTGTTTCTTGGGGATTATTCCAATACCCTTTCATAATCAAAGGACCTTTCATGATGATCTCTCCGGGCGTGCCTGGAGGGACATCTTCTTTTCCTTCTTGTACATCGACTAAGCGGACATCATTATCAATAAAGGGAATGCCGATACTCCCTACCTTTTTTAGCCCGAGAATGGGATTAGCAATTCCCAAGGAGGTGGACTCACTAAGGCCATACCCTTCCGTAAAAAATATGCCCATGTCTTTGACTTGTTCAATTAGTTCTACAGGCATGGG
>CAZAGD010000176.1:0-27513 GCA_964484485.1 uncultured Syntrophaceae bacterium | reverse complement strand
AGGTACGGGCGGATTTAGAAGCTTAATCATCTTGCTCAGTTCAACTATCCGCCCCCCTTTTGCGGAAAATCGCTGGTCAATTTTAAACATCTTCTTCTCCCGCCGATGCTTCTTCATTCATGCCTGCCTCTGGCCTGCCTCTGGCCTGCCTCCGGCCTGCCTCTAGCCATTTCTCGCCATGGCAACCAAGTCTCCAAAAGTGGAGGCAAGGTGCGGACGATAATTAAAGTCTTGCCCTATACTAAAATATCCACAATTTTCCCTCTTGCTGAATCTTCTTTTTCTTTCTGTTCTTGTTCTTCCTTTGCCAGATTATTTTTTATCTTTTTTTTCTCCCGCTTCTTTTTAGCTTGACCTAAATCTTTGGCCACCGGGGCTGTTTTCGCATCTAAAGGTCTACCCAAAGAAGACATCTGCTTAAGTTTATTTAGTGTAAAAAAATCATCAGGCATAGCTGCCCTAAGAGTTTTTTTATTTTCTGTTTTCAAAAATTTTATTGATTTTTTCTTTCAGAACCTCAGCCGTGAAAGGCTTGACAATATAATTGCTTACTTTATTTTTGGCCGCTTCAATCACATTCTCTTTTTGTCCCTCAGCGGTAACCATTAAAAAGGGAATATCTTGCCAATGCTCACTCTGGCGCACTGCTTTTAAGAGCTCTATGCCCGACATTTGGGGCATGTTCCAATCAGAGATTATAAAATTGATATTTTCTTTTTTTAAAATTTCTAAGGCCGAAAGCCCACAATCTGCTTCGAAAATATTTTCGTACCCCAAATCTTTTAAAATATTTTTGATAATGCGCCGCATGGTGGCAAAATCATCAACGACTAATATTTTCATTTTCGGGTCTACCATTTCCCCCTCCTAAGAACTTAAGCTGGCCTCTTCTTTTCCCAAATATTCCCTCAATTTTGCCCGTAATTTCAGAATGGCCTTGGCGTGTATTTGGCATATACGTGATTCCGTGTAACCTAAGACATCTCCAATTTCTTTTAGAGTAAGTTCCTCATAATAATATAAATTCAAGACTACCTTTTCTTTCTCCGTCAACTCCTCTATGGCCTTAGCTAAATCTTTTTTTAATTCTTGCCAGGTAATTTCATGTAAAGGATGATTTTCCATTTCTCCGGTTATCAGATTAAATAAATTCTTTTCGCCATTAGGTAAGAACTTTTCTTCTAAGCTCTCGATATCCAATAAATTGACTGCCCGAATCTCATTGAGGAGATCATAATATTCTCTCAAAGAAAGGCCCATCTCTTGAGCTATCTCTTCGTCTTCGAGATCCCCTCCTTTTCTCATACCTAAAACATGCAGAACTTTTTCTAAATGGTTAGCTTTTTGCCGCGCCGAACGGGAAAACCAATCCAGAGACCGCAATTCATCTAATATCGCTCCTTTTATGCGAATTTCGGCATAGGTCTCAAATTTTACTTTTTTTTCTGGATTGAATTTAGTCAGCGCGTCCAGTAGTCCTATTAGGCCGGCACTGAATAAATCCTCTTTGTTTATATGAGCGGGAAGGCGGATGGCTAACCGTTCCACTACCTGTTTAATTAAGGGGGCATATTTCAAGATTAGCTCTTCTTTCTCCGAGGAGAAACCTTTTATAGATGAAGGAAAATTCAATAATCTTTGATAACTATGATAATAATTATTTTTATTTTTCAATTTTCTCCTCCTATTTTTCCTCCCCTAAAACCAAAATTTTGTTTAAGCCTCCCGAAAAAATTCCTTCTCTCCGCCAATACTGGGACGGTCTTTTTCTCCTCAAGCAGGCGGGCCACTTCAAAAAAGTAACGACTACAGCGGGCTTGGGGGAAAAGGTCCAAGACGGCTCTTTGCCGCCTAATTGCTTCCCCAATATGGCTGTCGAAAGGTATAAATCCTAAATAATCTAAAGTAGGGTCCCCTAAAAAGTGATGAACAACTTTTTTAATTTTTTTAAAAACTCCCTCGGCCTCTTGGCTATTGCGCGCGGCGTTAACTAAAATAGAAAAATTTCTCTTGCTATGCTCCGTGAACAAAATTTTTATTAAAGCATAAGCATCAGCTAAAGAAGTAGCTTCGGGGGTGATGACGACGATCGTCTCTTCGGCTGCTAAATTAAAATACACCACATTAGCGGAGATCCCCGCGGCTGTATCGATCAATAAAATATCCACGGCCCTAACTACTCGGTGCAGCTCATTTAATAAAAAATGTTGCTGAATTTCAGGCAGCCGGCCTATTTCTAAAAAGCCCGAACTAGCTGGCAAAATATTTATGCCTGCGGGGCCCGCGAGCAAAATATCTTCTATCTTTTTTTCTCTTGTCAAAAGATGCTCGATGTTGTAGGGGCAGACTAATCCTAAAAGGATATTAACATTAGCCAATCCCATGTCCGCATCAAATATTAAGACTTTCTTCTGCATTTTCGCCAAAGCTAAGGCCAAATTTACCACGATATTCGTCTTGCCCACGCCCCCTTTACCGCTACTTATAGAAATAAGTCGGGGAAATCTTTCTGGACTCATTAAAGTTTGCTTGTTCATCATCATCCGGAGTTGTTCAGCCTGATCCATACCTCTCTCAATCCTTTAATTAATATTTTGCCTGATCAAATTCGCTATCTTTCCTTTAGTGGCCACTTCTATATCTTCGGGTACTCTTTGCCCATTAGTCATAAAAGACAAAGGCTTCGGGAAGCGCCATAGTTGATTAAAAATGGCCACATGGTCTCTGGTTTCATCTATCTTCGTAAAAATATAGCTTTTCACCGGGAAAATATGGAATTGTTCAATACTAAATATTAAATCGGCATCTTTGGTAGTGGCACTTAAGACTAAATGGCAATCAATTTGCCCATGGGCACCTAAAAAGTTTTTTAATTCGGCCAGGTCTTGCTGCTGCTGAGGACTCCGCCCGGCCGTATCTATTAGCACTAAGTCCCGATCCGCACTATTATTAATGGCCTGGCGTAAAGTTTCCCCATCTTTCGCCACTTGCAAGGGAAGCTGTAAAATTTGCGCATAGGTCTGCAATTGCTCTATGGCGCCTATGCGATAGGTGTCTAAGGTAATCAAAGCAATTTTTTTCTGGTAACGTAATTGATAGAGGGCCGCTAATTTAGCTATAGTAGTCGTTTTACCTACACCAGTGGGGCCAACAAAAGCCCATATTTTTTTTCTTTCTAAATCTAATCCGGTCACTTCCACGGATTGCATAATTCGCCACAGCACAAAATCTTGAAAATTTCGCCAATTATTTTCTTTGGCTTTTTTGGTTAGGAGATGATTATATTCGCTGGCTACTTCCGTTACAAATTCGGGCAAAAGACCGCGGGCACACAGCTTAGCCGCCAAGGGATTTAAGGTCAAGAGCGGCTCATCTTTTCCTTGCCTTAAATCTGCATTTTCAGCTTGGCCTAAGGCATAATCTGCGCCAGGGCTCTGCTTAGCAAAATCGAGGGCGGCGACCACTTCCACTATCGACCTTTCTCCGCGCCATAACCGCTCAGGTGGTGGCTTAATGGTCTTAGTAGAAATGATTAGCGCCTCCGGTCCAAAAACCTTTTTCACCTGCTTTAATACTTCTTGAATATCATGGCCACGAAAACTTTTAATCTGCATAATCTAAACTCACCGTCCCTAAAGACTTGATTTTAGTAGAAGGGGCAATTTCATTGTGACCCAACACAGCCACCTGGGGCATAAAGCGCTCTAAAAGTCTTTTCAAATGACGTCTTAAGATGGATGAACATAGCAGCACAGGAGGATAGCCCATCTGCCCACCTTGCTCCCAGGTTTGTTTAATAGCTGCTAATAATTTTTGCGCCCAAGTTGGTTCTAAAACCAGATATGAGCCTTGTTCGCCTCTTTGGATTTTTTCCCGCAAAGTATCCTCCAATTTCTGCTCCAAGGTAATAATCGGCAGCACCCCTTCTTTATTTTCATAATTTTTGGTGATGGTGCGGCTTAATTTCTGGCGCACATATTCAGTAAGCAGATCAGCGTCTTTGCTTAGAGAAGCAAAATCGGCGAGCGTTTCCATAATAGTTAGCAAATCTTTTATGGGCACCCGTTCGCGCAGTAAATTTTGCAAAACTTTTTGGATTGTCCCTAATGGCAGAAGGTTCGGAGTTAATTCTTCTACCACCTTAGGATAATTCTGCGCTAAATTTTCTAAGAGCTTGTGTACGTCCTGACGGCTTAACAAATCAGCAGCGTGGGTTTTGATAATCTCCGTCAAGTGCGTCGTCAAGATAGTAGAATTATCCACTACTGTATAACCAGCCATCTGGGCTTCTTCTTTTTTGCTTTCCGGAATCCACAGCGCGGGTAATTGAAAAACTGGTTCTTGCGTAGGAATCCCTTCGATTTTATATTTTACTTCTCCGGGATCGATGGCTAAGAAATGACCGATCATGATTTCGGCCCGGGCCACTTCATTGCCTTTGATGAGCACTCTATATTCCCCGGGATTAAGTTGCAGATTATCGCGAATCCGCAACGGGGGCACGATAAACCCCCAATCGGCAGCCATCTGCCGGCGAATAGAACGAATGCGCGCCAGTAAGTCACCATTTTGCTCTTCATCAACTAAAGGAATGAGGCTGTAGCCTACTTCTAATTCCAACCGGTCTAATCCCAATAAAGCCTCGATATGCTCAGTTTTTTGAGCCGACGCCACTTTTTGTTCTGTTTCTTTTCGAATTAAATCCACTCTTCTTTGTTCTTCTTGATAAGCCCGATGGGCAATTAAGCCGACTAAGATAGCCAAAAGGAAAAAAGGAATATGGGGTAACCCGGGAATTAATCCTAAGAAGAAGAGGATCCCTGCGGAAAGATATATGGCCTGCGGCTGCACTTTAAATTGGCGACTCAACTCTTTACCCATATTAAATTCCGAAGCGGCTCGGCTAACGATGATACCGGCGGAAGTGGAAATAATCAGGGCAGGAATTTGGGAAACCAAGGCATCCCCAATAGTGAGAATGGTGTAAGTTTGCGCTGCCGTTAAAAGGGGTAAATTCTGTTGCCAAACGCCAATGGCAAAACCACCAATGATATTGACTAAAATAATAAGTATGCCAGCGATAGCCTCGCCCCTGACAAATTTGCTTGCTCCATCCATGGCCCCATAAAAATCAGCCTCTCGGGAGACCTGCGCCCTTCTTCTCCTCGCTTCTTGCTCATCAATTAGCCCCGCATTTAAATCCGCATCTATACTCATCTGCTTTCCAGGCATAGCATCCAAAGTAAACCGGGCGGCTACTTCAGCAATACGGCCGCTCCCTTTGGTAATGACCACAAAATTTATGATGACCAAGATGGTGAAAATTATAAAGCCAACTACATAATTTCCCCCGACCACGAAGTGGCCGAAAGATTTAATTACTACCCCCGCCGCCCCCGTTCCTTCGTTGCCATGAAGAAGAATAATTCGGGTAGTGGCAATATTTAAAGAAAGCCGAAAAAGGGTGGTTAGGAGTAAAACAGAAGGAAAAGTGGAAAACTCTAAGGGGTGGCGCACGTAAAAAGCGGTCAACAAGATCAATAAAGAAATAGTGATACTGGAAGAAATGAAAATATCTAACAGCCAGGGGGGCAAAGGGATGATCATGATGAGCAGGATAGTGGCTACACCTAAGGCCATGAGAATTTCGGATCGATCAATTCTTAATTTTTCTCCAGGCAAAGATAAGGACGAAGCTCTCTTTTCCGCCATTTTTTATTACCTTGTTCTTTTAAAATTCATCTTCATGGTATAGACATAAGCTAAAACTTCAGCTACTGCTTGATATAAAGTTGAAGGAATTATTTCTCCTATTTCTACAGATTTATATAGCATTTGTGCTAAAGGCTTATTTTCTACTATGGGAATGCTATGGGCGCGCGCAATCTCCTTTATTTTTTCCGCAATTAGTCCTGCTCCTTTGGCCAATACTTTTGGGGCCACCATTTCTTCTTTTTTGTAGCCCAGGGCCACAGCCAAATGCTGGGGATTAGTAATGACCACATCGGCCTTAGGAACTTCATTCATCATCCGCTGGCGGGCCAGACTCCGTTGCATGCTTTTTAAGCGTGATTTGACTAAGGGATCTCCCTCTGTTTGCTTAAATTCTTCTTGCACTTCTTGTTTACTCATTCGTAAACTTTTTTCATGCCGCCATCTCTGGTAAAGGTAATCAAATATGGCTAGGGCCAAAATAATCAAACTAACTTTTATGACCATAACGAAGGAGATGCGGCCCAAATAATTGACGATGGTGGCCAGTTCTTGACCAGCAAGGTTTAATAACTTTATGGTTTCTCCCTCAATCGTATAAAAAACGACTGTACCCACAATCAGGAACTTGGCTAAGGCTTTTAATAATTCCACGATAGTTTCTTTTGAAAATATGCGCTTCAACCCTTTCAGCACATTTAGTTTAGAAAATTTCGGTTGGATTAGCTCCCAAGCAAAAATATGGCCTACTTGCGCATAATTGCTGATTATCCCTATGGCTAAAATCGTGAGAAAAACAGGTCCCATAATGAAAAATAGTTCCCTGAAGATATATTTTTGCAGGGAGAGCAGGTTGGCTGGAGTTAGCTGCAGATCGCTTATTTGCTGCAAGAAATTAACCATTAATTTCGCCAAGCAATTATAAAAATGAGCACTTAGTAGATAAAGAATAGAGCCACCTAATAAGAGGATAGCGGCTGTGGGAATTTCTCGGCTTTTAGCCACTTGCCCTTTACGGCGCGCCTCCATCCGCCGTCGTGGCGTAGCCTGTTCTGTTCTTTCCGCAAAAGATTCTTCCGCCATGTTTATTTAGCCATCGGTAAAATTTCCAAAACTAACCCGCGACTTATCCCCAGCAAAATTTCTTTTAAATAACTAATCATAAGGACAGTAGACAGCGCCAAAATTAACAAGCCTACGGCAATAATTAAGGGAAAACTGGTCATCATAATATTTATTTGCGGCGCTGCTTTGGCTAAAATGCCTAAGCCCATTTGCACTAAGAACAAAGATACTAAAATAGGCGCGGCTATCTTTACCGCAATAACAAAAATAGTCCCCGAGAGCTTTAGCAAATATTCCCCTAATTGCGCTTTTAAGAAAAAGCTTCCCAGGGGAATAATTTCCAAACTATAGGCCAAAGCCCTGATGAACCAATGATGCCCATCTATGGCTAAAAAAATTAAGAGGCTCAGAAAAAAATAGAGTTGAGTTATGACGGTTTCTTGAGATTCGGATTGCGGATCAATTATCTGGGCCATAGTAAATCCCATATGGAATCCGGAAATATGGCCGCCGGCCTGTACCCCAGCGAAAAATACCTTAACGGATAAACCCAAAACCATGCCCAAAATAACTTCCTTGAGCAGAAAAAAAATAAAAAATAAAGGTTCATGGGGAAAACATTGTGCCTCGATCTTTACTAAAGGAAGAAGGAGTAAACTAATTATCATACTTAACCCTATTTTGGAAACTGCTGGAGTACTGCGCGTTCCTAAAACAGGCATAAAAAAAAGGATGGCACTGACGCGCATTAAAATTAATATGAAGGCTTTTATTTGCTCTAAAGGCCATGCTCCCCACAGCATGATCACTTATTCCTCATATGGCTAATGCACATACCGGGGCAGATTAGCCAAAATGTCTTCGGTATAACCAATCATTTTTTGCATTACCCAAGGAGACAACAATAGCAGGGTAAGTAAGAAAACAACTATTTTAGGCACGATGAGCAAAGAAGCCTCTTGAATTTGGGTGGCGGCCTGGAAAATACTGATGACTAAACCTACGATTAAGGCCACACCTAAGAATGGTAAAGAGATGAATAAAATAACTTCAATAGCTTCTTTGGCAATCTGTCCTACAAAATCGGGAGTCAA
Organism: uncultured Syntrophaceae bacterium; assembly: GCA_964484485.1. Taxonomy (GTDB): domain Bacteria; phylum Desulfobacterota; class SM23-61; order SM23-61; family SM23-61; genus CAZAGD01. The sequence goes on along the minus strand of CAZAGD010000176.1, from coordinate 19,642 downwards.
GTACCTACCTCACTGAAAACTTTTAATTAATGAGCCCACGAGTAAATTCCAACCATCAACTAAAACAAATAATAAAATCTTGAAGGGCAAAGAGATCATTACAGGTGGTAACATAATCATACCCATGGATAAAATGATACTGGATACGACAAAATCTATTATTAAAAAAGGTAGATAAAGAATACAGCCTATCTGAAAGGCCGTTTTTAACTCACTGATCATAAAAGCGGGGATTAAGACCGTCGTGGGGATATCTTCCCAACTATGCGGACGCGGTATTTTGGCGATATTCACAAACAAGGCTAAATCTTTTTCCCGGGTCTGTTTGGCCATAAATTGCCGCAGGGGTTTTAGACCAGCCTCCAGAGCTTGTTCTTGAGTAATCCTCTTCTCTTTGTAAGGAACTATTGCTTTAGCATTTATCTCCGTCCAGACCGGAGACATGATGAATACAGTCAAAAAAAGGGCTAAGCCAATTAAAATTTGATTGGGCGGCATTTGTTGAGTGCTTAAGGCATGCCGCAGCAAGGAAAAAACGACTATTAAACGCGTAAAAGAAGTCATCATAATTAAGATCGCGGGCGCCAGAGATAACACGGTTAAAAGAATTAAAATTTGCAAGACGACGGAAATTTCGCCGGGCTCTTTCGCCTCTTTAACTCCCAAAGTTATGGTCGGTAAAGGCCAAGATGAAGGAGCTTGCCCCCAAGAAAGGGAAAAACAGAAAAGAGATAATGTCCAGAAAATTATAAGTACCCACCAAAGTTTATTCTTCATTTTTCTCCCTGGCCCAGGCCAATTTTTGTCGTAGGGAAGGCGATTTCCAAAGGCCAAACCAATTAGTAGAATTATTAGCCGCGTTTACGGCGGATATCTTGCGGAGCAATGACTCTTTGTGATCAATTTTGGTGAGGAAAGAAATATGTTGCGGAGATATACCCAAGGCAAATATCTCATCTCCGATCTCTACTAAAGTAATATATCTTTGGGGAGCGATCAATTTATTAGTTAAAACTTTGACGCCCCCAGAGGCAGGGTCATTAAATCCATTTAACCCTACTCTTTTAAAAAATTTTATGAAAAAGAAAAGCAGCACGCCGATTAGCCCTAAAGCCAAGAACATTTTGATAATTATCCAAAGCATTTTCTCCTCACCCGCTTATTTGTTTCACCCTTTCGGCAGGGTTTATAATATCCATTACTTTGATAGCAAATTTTTCATTAACGACTACAACTTCGCCCCGGGCCATTAATTTACCGTTGACGAAAATCTCTAAAGGTTCGCCAGCTAATTTATTTAATTCCACTACCGAACCCTGCCCCAATTTTAAAAGTTCTCCTATAGATAGCTTAGCCCGGCCCACTTCTACAGAAACCTCCACAGGAATATCCAAAATAAAATCCAGGTTATTATTAGCTGACGGCCCATTATTCTTTTTATCCTTCTTTAAATCACCGCTTCCTTCTAATTCCATAGCACTCTCCTTAAATTTTTTATGTCTGACCTTCGATTTGGAAGGCCTTATTATCGCCCAGGACGCCCACCTGGCCTAAAAATTTAGGAATCCCTTCTACTTTGGCTACCACCAGATCTCCAATTCCTTTATTTAAGGGAATTAAATCTCCTATTTTTAGTTGCGTTAATTTTTGAAGCGGCAGTTTCCCCTTTCCTAATTCCACCGTGACCACTACTTCAGTTTGATAAAGGTTTTCTAAAATTCTCCGGCGCCAATTTTCATCCAACTTGCCTTGCTCACTTTGGTAGGCAGAATAAAATTTTTCTTTAATCGGGTCCAGGGAAGAATAGGGAAGACAAACATTTATGGTTCCGGAAAATTGCTCTACTTCTAACAATAGCGGGCAGTTTATTACCAAATCATTAGACGAAAGAATTTGCGCATATTGGGGATTAATCTCACCGCGCAGGTATTTAGTTTTTATGGGATAGATGTTGCTCCAGGCTTTCTCTAAATCATTGAAGATTATAGCTACCATTTTGTGAATCAGCTGGAGTTCAATATTGGAAAAGTCGCGTCCTTCCACGCGAAAGCCAACTTTCCCGTTACCACCTAAAAGAATATCAATCAAAGTAAATACTAATTTAGCCTCTAAAACTAAGAGGGCATGGCCATTAAGCGGCTCTATTTTAAAAATATGGAGGCTGCTGGGCACAGGCAGGCGCGAGATAAATTCTCCAAATTTTATAATCTCTTTAGGTTTAGCATTTACATCTATTATTTTTCTCAGGGTAAGGGAAAAAGAACTTCCTAAATTCTTAGCCAACGCATGATTGAGGGCATCTAAATTGGGCAGACGTTTATGAACAAATTTATCTTGATTGGTAAAGTCGAAGGGAATCAAATCGTCAACATTATTAACCGCGGGAGGCTCTGTCTTTACCACCCCATCTTCTATGCCATGCAAAAGAGCATCAATTTCTTCTTGGGAAAGTAATTTATCCATTGCTTTTACTCACTGAATTAGGAACTCGGTGAAATATATGTCTTTGATCTTAAAATTTTTCAGCAACTGGTTTACTTTTTCGCGGATTTCTGCTCGCAATTTATTTTTTCCCTCAGCATCCATTAAGGCTTTCCGCTCCTTCGTAGAAAGTAACAGCAGAATGGTATCGCGAATTTGTGGCAGTCTTTTTTCAAATTCTTCATTGGGCTTCTCCTCCGTACTTTCCAGGTCTATTTTTATTTTCAAGTAATGCAATGTTTCGGCATCGGCTAAGTTTACGATGAGCGGATCCATTTTATACAGAAATCCTTTCTCCTTTTTGGCCGTATCTTTCTCTGCTTGGAGGCCGGCATAGTTAGGTAGAAAACTGGCCAGAAAAGATGGTTTTAAAAAGTATATAAGCCCGCCCCCGAAAACTAATATGACCAAGGGAGCAAGAAAAATAAATAAGCCTTTTTTTTTCATTTTTTTATTATTTTTCCCATTATATTGCTCAATTATGTCAGTTAATTATGTCAGTTATTTTCAGAGGCAATTTTTATGCCAGATATTATGGAACGGCAAAAATAAAAATATTATTAAAATTGAAGGATTAGAAATTAGGCCGGTATGGCGGAGGAAGGTTTTTTTCCCGTTTTTGTCAATTTTCTTGATTTTCAGTCAATCCTTTGACAGATTATAAATTTTGTTTTTACTTATTATATGAACTGATATTTTAAGGTGGAGGGAAAATATATCTCCTCCACCCCAAAATTAACGAATATTCATCAACTGCGCTAACATTTCATCAGTAGTGGAGATTACTTTGATGTTAGCTTGGTATCCTCTTTGCGTGATAATCATTTTAATCAATTCGGCCGCAATATCCACATTAGATTCCTCAAGCATGGAGGCGAAAATATTGCCCATGCCCCCTACGCCAGGTTTATTATAGATAGGATCTCCTGAAGTAGTTGTTGCTTGGTAAAGATTAGCGCCTTTCCGACTTAGGCCACTTAAGTTGGGAAAGTCGGCTACCACTAAACGGGCAATTTTTTGACGCTTGCCGTTAGTATAGTAAGCCACCATATTCCCTTCCTCATCAATATTCACCTGGGAGATGGTGCCGGCCGTATATCCGTCTTGATTGACTATTTGCACTACGGAAGGGGAACCGAATTGGGTCGTACCTGTAAAATCAATCTCACAGGCGCTAGATGGGCAGCCATTAGCATAAGTAAGTCCTCCTGAATGGAAAGTGAGGGGCATAGTGGTTGTTAATTTGCCGGAGCTATCAAATTCTATGGTTCCCGAACCGAATTCCACCAATTCCCCTGCTGTTCCCCCATCAAGTTCGCTGCCATCTATCATGGCATACCAATCCCAAACTCCACCGGCTGATTTAGTAAAGAAAATCTGGATAGGATGCGACTGGCCTAAAGAATCGAAAATGCTCAAAGAAGTGGCAAAATTAGATGTATCGTAGGGTCGATCTGCATCCCAAGTTTTAACTGTTTCTGAGGCATTTAAATTTAAAACCATGTCAATTTCTCCAGTAACCTTAGGATCTATCATGCTATTTTTATTTACCCATATATCCGCTAAATTTTCGAAAAGAGAAGTACCTGTAGCGTCATAAAGATACCCTTGAACTCGGTAGCCAAGAGGATCTACAAAATAGCCTTGGTTGTCGAAGTTGAAGTGCCCCGCCCGGGTATAAAAGATTTCTTCGGTACTTGCCTCTTTGACGACAAAAAAGCCTCGGCCATTTATGGCCAAATCAGTTGAAAGATTCGTTGTGTTCAGAGAACCTTGAATAAAATTCAAATCCACGGAGGTGACCTCTGTGCCGGCGCCGGTCTGGTTTCCTCCTGATACTCCCGTAAGCGCCACGCCTAAAACATCGGCAAAATGTACTGTACTACCCTTAAAACCTGTGGTGTGCACATTGGCAATATTGTCGCCAATTACCTGCATGGCCGTGGCCTGAGCCGAAAGACCACTCAAACCTGAATAAAACGAAGCGGTGATGGACATAAAACCTCCTTTTCTATTTTTATTTTTGCTTATTAACTGAAAATTGACCTAATGCTTTCTAAATTATATTTTTGACCCCCGATCCCGAAATAAACGGCCCCATTTTCATAAGCGATTTCTTTAATCTCCCCAATCAGCGAAGTAGAGACTGTAACTACATTTCCTTTCTGATCAACTGCGGATATAACAAAGGTATAGGTTCCTTCAGGGACTCTTTCGCCCTTATTATTTTGGCCATCCCAGGAAAACTTATGCTTGCCCATCTCCTTTCTACCCTCTTCGATAATCCGTACTAAATTTCCTACGGAATCATATATTTGAATAGTAACCTTAGCATCATGGGGTAACTGATAAAAACCTTCCGCCCTCTGATTAGGCAATAAAGCTATTTTGCTTCCCGGAACTTCTACCTTTTTACCGACTAAACTCGCGGCCTGCATATTAGCTAATAAATCATACTTTCCGGCCATATTTTTCATAGTTTGTTCCATTTGCTGTAAGGCATTTACGCTACTCATTTGGGCTATTTGCATGGCCATCTGTTCATTATTTAAAGGTTCCAAAGGATTTTGATATTTCATCTGCGTTACCAAAATGTTTATGAAATCTTCTTGAGTAAGTGTCTTTTTTGTTGGAGACGGAGATATGGTTGCCTTAGAATTACTTACAGTTGCTGCCCCAGATAGTCCCATTTTCCCCTCCTTTTTATTAAATTATTATATTTATGCCCCCATTATTGGTTTCTAAGGGGAGGCTATTTTCTAAACATTTTTGATCCTCAATTTCCCCTGCCGCATGGTAAACTTTATCTTGACTTTTGGACGATAAATGCTCCTCTTTAGCCTCGCCCGAAAAGTCCATATCTAATGGGGAAAAAACGTCAAATCTTTCTAATCTAAAGCCTTCTTTCTCAATGATTTTTTGAATCGGCCAATAATTATGCTCAATCAATTCTTTGGTGAGTGGGTTTTCAGCTAATATTTTAGCCCTGATATTCTCCTTCTCGCGGGTGACTTCTATATAGATATTGCCTAAATGAGGGGGCTCCAAAGTAACCTTTATTAGTTCTTGATCATTTTTGACAGACCAGATTATTTTTTGAGTTATTTGCTTATAAATCTCCGTTTCCGCCGGTCGCCATTGGCTTAAATTTTCTTGGCCCCATACCCCTCCCGTTTCAGCCAAATTATGTCGGCCTAAAATGGTATCTTTGCCCGCGGCTTCAGGAGAAAAAGGGGAGAAATAATCTAATTTTATATTTCCTTTTCTTTCTCCTTTAAAAAAAGAAAAAGGCAAATTTTTATCAAGTGCTGCAAAATTATCAAGATCTGGATCAATTCTTCCACCCAAATTTTCCGGAAAATCTTTTCCCCATAACTTAAATTGTTCAAATTTATTCTCCTTGGCTAAGGAGGAAGCTGATCTTTTTTCTTCTTTTACCGAAAATAACCAGCCATTCTTTATAGCCATATCCTGTCTAAGGGCTTCTTCCATATCTGAGGCAAATTTTTCTTTGGGCAAGAGGGCCAAATTTGTTTGCTGATCTTTTAATTTCTCCTCCGGGATTTCCATAGGCGCATCTTTAATTTTCTCTTTATTTAACAAAGATTCCCAAATAGCCGACTCCTTACTTCTGGTAGCAAACATCTCCTCTATACTCATACTTTTAAAGGAACCAAAGTCCAAATTATCTCCTCGGACCCCATTTAATACCTTAGTTTCTTTAGGAGATAAAATAAGGGAATCTTTTTCTTTGAAGGAAAAAAGATCTAATTTCTCCATAGCTTCTTCAGCTATGCCTATTTGGTTCGAGCCATTTTGCTTAGCAAAAGAAAATATAATTTTATTTTCTTTCATTTCCCAGATTTTTTGGTCTGCTTCTCCTTTGGCTTCCGGCCCCCAAAGCTGATCCGCAGCAGCACCTTGCCTGGCCAGAAAGTCTTCTGCATTTTGGGGCAGAGCTGTATTTATTCCTTTAAATAGACTTATAAAATTTTCCCATATGGATTGCTCTTCCCTGTACCTTGTTTCCAAATTTATTTTTTCGGGAAGCATATTTTCTTTTAAAATGCCTTCGGCGGGCCTACTCTCTTCCTTACTTTCTTGGCCTTCAGCTTTCATCTCTACCGAAAAAGTTTCCGGATTAAATAGAGGGGAAGAAATCGTCGCTCCAGGAAATAAATGGGAAGTTAGCCATAGATAATCAAATAAATGGGCTTCTTTTTTGACCTCTTTGGCCGCCTCTCCCAATGATTTCGATATCAATAAATAAAAACTGACTCCTTCCTGAGCTGAATTTGAAGAAATGTCTTTGATAATCTCTGGCTTAAGATTTAGAAAACTTTTCCCAATGTTCATGATGCCCATAGCTTGAGCAATTAAAATGCCAAAATAAAGAAAAATCTTATGGTGCTTTAAAAAATAATATTTTATGATTTTAATTAGTTAGAAGTTTAAAGGAAGGAAGGTTGATGGGAATTTTTTTAGTTTAGGCAATAATTTCCCGCTAAATAATCGGGGAAAAGAAAAATTTTCCTCATTCTTTAAGCAGCGGATTATATTTGAAAAGCACTAATTCATCATTTATCGCCTGTTCCTTTTTATTGATCTCTTCCCAAAATCGCTTCCACTTTTTTGATCTTAACTTCTCTAAAACTTCTCTTTCTTGGCGAATGGTCTTCAATTTTCCCTTTTCTAATTCTATTTTTTGGGCGGCCGATTTCTTTTCTCGTTCTATTATTTTGATTCTATCTCGCCAATGTTCATTAAAAATTTGGTATAAAAAATATTCCCTACCATCGATCCCCTGCCGGCTTTCTTCTTGCCATTTGGCCAACCACTGATTTCGCTGCTGAATTTGGGTTTGCATCTCTTCATTCCTTTTCTCTAAAGCAGCGATCGCTTCTTTTAAGCGGATCCGCGCAGAATCCTCCAATTCTTTTTTAAAATTCAAGACGCTCTGCAGGGAGTATCTAAATTTCATTTCCCCTTTTACTCAAAAATTGCCCGCAAAAGCTCCAGAGATTCTGGATAAGAAAATTTTTCATATATGCCCTGTTTTAAAAACTGGGCAATTTGGGGCATCTTTTTTAGCGCCAAATCTATGGCCGCATTGCTTCCTTCTTTATAGGCACCCAGATTAATCAAATCTTCGGCTCGTTTATAGACGGCCATTAAGGAAACAAGCTTGTTTCGCCAATCCATTTGCTCTGGAGAAACAACATCAACCATGACGCGGCTAATACTTTCCAATATATCAATAGCAGGATAATGGTTCTGGTTAGCTAATTCCCGGGAGAGAACAATATGACCATCGGCAATAGAGCGGATCGCATCAGCAATGGGATCATTTAAATCATCTCCTTCTACCAGCACGGTATAAATGCCCGTAATACTGCCGGCATTAGCCGAGGTTCCAGCTCTTTCTAATAGTTTAGGAAGTTGGGTAAAAACGCTGGGCGTGTATCCTCGCGAAGTAGGTGGCTCACCGATAGCCAGGCCGACTTCGCGCGCCGCCATAGCAAATCTGGTGATAGAATCCATCATGAAAAGGACCTCTTTTTTTTGGTCACGAAAATATTCAGCAATAGTGGTAGCCAAATAGGCTCCCCTCATTCTAATTATGGGATTTTGGTCAGCTGTAGCTACCACTAGTACTGATTTCTTTAATCCTTCTGCTCCTAAACATTTTTCTATAAATTCCCGGACTTCGCGGCTCCGCTCTCCTATTAGAGCAATGACATTTATATCTGCTTCGGTATGGCGGGCCATCATACCCAAAAGAGTACTTTTGCCCACTCCCGAACCCGCAAAAATTCCCATTCGCTGTCCTTTGCCTAAGGTTAATAAAGCATTTATGGCTTTAACCCCTACGTCTAAGGGTTTAGAGATTCTTTGCCGCAATACCGGATTTATCGTTTGACCATATAATGGATATTCCTTATCACCCCCGATGGGTCCTCTTCGATCCAAAGGGTTACCTAAGCCGTCTATTACTCTTCCCAAAAGATCAAAACCCACTTGCACCTGCGGAGCAGCTCCGTTTGCAATTATCTGACAGCCAGGTTCAATCCCCCTTATCTCTTCTAAAGGCATCATTAAAGTTCTGTCTTCCTTAAAACCCACTACTTCAGCAAATATCCTTTTTTCCCCATTCTTCAGTTGGATGCTACAAAGGTCGCCTACGGCCGAAAGAGGTCCGCGCCCCTCAATGACAATGCCCGTAACCCTATTGACCCAACCATATTTTTTTATGGTCTGCGCTTTTTGGATTTGTTCATAAATGGCTGACCAAGTAAAATTAAGATGCTGCCCCATGAGCTTAGGATCTTAATCCCTTTCGTTGGTCACTTTCTGCCAAATTAAGGAAACAAGTTGATCGAATTGCGTCTCTATGGTAGCATCTATATCCCCCACGGTAGTCTGCAAATAGCAACCGCCCCGGGTAATTGACGAGTCCGGCACCATTTCCACTTTTCCCAATTCTTTATCTGCCGATGGAAAAGGCCATTGGTGGGAATTGGCCATTAGATATTCATAATCTTTAGGATGTAGATGGATTATAATTTTTTTATTCTCCTTTACATATTGCCAGGCCGCTGATAAGGTCTTTACAATAGTGTCTTCTAAGTAGGGATTATTTTGGTGTAATATTTTCTTAGTCATCTCTATAGCAAGTTTGATTAAAGCCCGTTCATGTTGAATATAAAGCTCATCCAGTTTCTGCTCCAACTCATGGAAGAGCTTTTGAAAATTATTCCCAAGAACGGCCAACTTCTTTTGAGCCATCTCCCAACCATTTTTTTCTCCTTGGGCAAACCCTTTTTCATAAGCTTCTTTTTCGATAAATAAAGCTTTCTCTTTGGCCTGTTGGATTATCTCATTTTCCAACTTTTCCCAATAAGCAGGGCGAAAATTGTTTTTTATCGAGGAAGTGATCCGGGGCCAGACTATGGAGTTAGGCGGAAAACGACTTTGGCGACAGTCTTCTGAAAATTCTTTCTTCTCTCCTTCATCTTTTATATTGCTCCAAGACAAATTTTTAAACAAAAACATCCTCCTTCCCTTTATTCAGCAACATGACCTTCCCTTCCGCTTCTAATTTTTTAGCTATCTTAATAATCTCCTGTTGGGCAGTTTCCACATCTTTCAAACGGGCTGGCCCCATTATTTCTAAATCCTCTTTTAACATTTGGGCTGCTCTTTCTGACATATTTTTAAAAATTTTTTCTTTCAACTTATCCGAAGCTGTCTTTAGAGCCAATTTTAGCGTCTCATTATTGACCTCTTTTAAAATGGCCATCATACTGCGGTCATCAATTTCGCCCAAATCTTCAAAGATAAACATCAATTTTCTAATTTCTTCCGCGATCCCAGTTTTAAATTCTTCCATCTGCTGCAGGATAGTCTCCTCCGTCTCACCATCCATTTGATTTAATATCTCGGCCACTGATTGGACCCCACCTAATTTACCCCTCTCCAAATTCTCAATTTGCATAATCTCTTTTTGCAAAGAACGATCAATATCTTCCAAAATGTTTTGGGGAACGTTCTCCGTTTGGGAAATACGGTACAATATTTCTGCTTGCATATTCTTAGGAAATTCTCTTAAAGTTGCGGCGGCTTGCCGCGGATCCAGATGGACCAAGATCACCGCAATAATTTGGGGATGCTCATTTTTTATAAAATTAAATAAAGCCCGGGAATCTAAATGATTTAATTTTTTAAATAAATTCCATCTTTTCTCTTCTTTAAATTTTTCTAAGAGACTTTGAGCTTTTTCGCCATTCAAGGTTTTAGTCAAAATATTTTTTAAAAATAAAGTTTTACTGGCGGGGCTTAAGGGGGGGTGTAAAGATGATTTACTAGCTAATTGATGGAACTCCCCTAAAATAGTCTCTATCGTCTCGGGAGAAATACTCGAAAGATTGGCCATGGATTGGCCAATCTTTTCTATTTCGGACTCATCCAATTTTTTTACGATTTCGGTGGCTAACTCTTCTCCCAAGCTGTACAGCAAGATAGCTGCTTTTTGTGGTCCAGTAATGGTTTGACTGGCCATGTTTCTACCTCTCGCCTTTTTCGTTGAGCCAGGCCTTCACCACGCCTGCTGCCCGCTCCGCATCTCCTTTTACTAATTTTACGGTTTGCGTCCGTAAATCTAATTGCTTTGGTTCAGAAGCGGTTTCTGACGAAATAGCCGGAACAGGAGCAAGTTCCGTTGGCGCCATAGGTTCTTTTATAGAAAAAGACATTCTTTTCAAAAGAGGTCTAACTACGAAAAAGATGAAAAGGACGGCCAAAATTAAGCTGGTCAGCGGTTTATAAGCGATAGGCAAATACTCCATCCAGATACTTTCTCGGGGAGCAGCTTTCATCTCCTCTTCTTCATTGGCGGCTAAATTAAAAGGCATATTGATAATTTCTAATTGATCCCCTCTCTCTGGATTAAATCCCACAGCTTTCTTAACAATATTCTCCAAACTTTTCATTTCTTCCGGGGGCCGAGGTAAATACTTTTTAGTTTTCTTACCTTTGCTATCCACCGTCTCCTGATAAGTGCCATCAACCATTACGGCTACGGAGAGCCTTTTGAGAGTGCCCACGGGATTTTTTATATGCTTATTTATCTTAGAGATCTCATAATTACGAATCTCATTTTGCCTTTCTAAAGAATTAGCATTAAATGGCCAAGGGCTGTTGAGCATCTTAGGGGCGCTGGTCTCACCCGCAGCTTTGGGGGGATTTAAAGATTTCTCTTTATCCAGGGGAGCACCTTTTTCTTCCTCCCCTTTTTTCACTCCTGAAGACATTAGATTGCGCTCGATTATCTTCTGTTCACTCCGGATTATGGCCTGAGGATCAAATTTTTCTTCCGATATGTCAACTTGTTGGAAATCAATATCCGCGGTAACCTGGGCAATAACTCTATGGGCTCCCAAAACATTTTCCAGCATGGTCTGCACTTTTTTCTTTAAGCTTTCTTCAATATTCTTTTGAAATTCTATTTGGCTGGCCGTTAAAGAAGCCAAAGAATTAGGGGGATTTTTTTTGGATAAAATTTTCCCCGAAGTATCGACCACGGTTACATTACCCGGTTCTAAGCCCTCTACCGAACTGGCTATTAAATGGATAATCCCCTCTACTTGGGCAGGGTCTAAAGAAGCTCCCGCCCGTGTTTTAATGAATACCGATGCTGTTGGTTTCTTCTGTTCATTGATAAAGAGTGATTCTTTAGGCGTGACAATATGGACCCTTACTTGCTCTACAGCCTTAATTTGTTTAATAGTCCGACTTAACTCACCCTGTAGCGCTCTTTGATAATTCATTTTTTGCATAAAGTCTGTAGTGATTAAATTTTGGCGGTCAAAAACTTCAAATCCTATGCCTCCTCCTTTAGGTAGGCCTTCCGAAGCTAAAGCCAGACGCGTATCGTAAACTTGATCTCGGGGCACCAAGATGGCCGTACCATTATGGGCAATCTTAAAAGGAATTTTTTTCTCCTTTAATTTATGCACTATTTCTCCCGCATCTTCCGGCATAAGGTTAGTAAAAAGAATTTGCATATCCGGAGTATTGTTCCAATAAATTAAAGAACCAAAACTGACTAAAGATAAGATGAGGATTAAAGCGATAGCCAAATTTTTGTTTTTAGTTGGAGCCAGGAGTTTGGGGATTTGATCAATTAAAGATGACGCCATAGCTTACTCCTTTCAGAACTGCATGCGCATTATCTCTTCATAAGCAGCAATCAATTTGTTCCTTATTTGCAGCAGTAAACGTAAAGAAAGGTTTGCTTCCTCTAAGGCGATCATGGTCTCGTGCACATCTTTTTGACCACCGATCATTTCTTTAATCCCCTCATCGCTCTTAATAATTTCTTTATTTATTTCCACCAGAGACTTCTTCAAAAATTCCTGAAAGTCTAAAGCTTTTTTCTGCTCGGTTTGGTAAGGGCCGTTTAAATTTGGGAATTCCGGCCAATTCTTAAACCTACTTCCGGGCACTTTCAAATAATCATCCATAAGGGCACCTCGAAATTTATTCTACTTACCAATTTCTAAAGCTTTCATGATTATATTTTTAATGGAATTAAATGAAGTCACATTCGCTTCGTATTGCCGCACGGCCATCATTAATTTGACCATTTCTTCTACCAAGTTAATATCGGGTAAAAGAACATATCCGTGTTCATCCGCCTGGGGGTGATTAGGATCGTATATTTTTTTATAGCCCTCTTGATCAGTAATTATCTCCGCGGTTACGCCTTCGGTGGGCGTAAAATGATGGGGAATCCCAAATTCTATCGGAGGAAGATGAGCAGCATGGGTTCTGGATAAGCTCTGTTCCACAGGTAATTTACTTCGGAGAATTTCTAAAAAAGGCTGGCCATAATTTTGCGGAGTGAAGATAACCGATTTTTTTTGGTAGGGCAGCCCATTTTCTGGGTCTACAGTCTGGGTATTAGCTAAGTTCGTAGCCGTAGCTTTAATTACCAATCTCTGGGCCTGCAGGCCGCTAGCATTAATGGCCAATGCTCGCAATAAATTCATAAAATGCTTACCTCCCCTCGGCGATAGTAATCTTCAACGCTTCTAATTTCTTCAACAGGGCTTGGACTTCTGCTTGAAACATAAGATTATTGGCGGCTAATTTAGCCATTTCCTTTTCTATCTGCACTTCCTCATCAGTAGGCGGCGGAGAAAATTCTTCTATGGGTTCCTGGAGAGAATGCTCTTCAGGGTAATTAGGCAAATGATGGGCATTGGTTTTAGCTAAAAAGACGCCAGGAGCTTTTTCTAAAGCTTGATCTAATAGTCTTTGAAAAGGTATTTCTTTAGGAATGTATCCCGGGGTATGGACATTAGCGATATTATTGCTAATCAGCCTTTGGTTTAACGTCCTCAATCCCAAAGACCTTTGGAGATAAAGAATTGTCTTGTCGAATAATTTTCTGCCTAAGAGATCGCTCATTTTTCTTAACCCTCAAAAGTTTTTTAAAGCGGCTGCATCTTTATATTCTTTGAGCTTATTTCTTAAGGTTCTAATGCTGATCCCTAAAACTTTTGCCGCTTGCGTGCGGTTGCCTTTAGTGGTCTTAAGCGCTCTTAAGATTAATCTTCTTTCCATATCTTTTAAACACAAAGAATCAAGAGCCGGGAGGAGATCAGGCTCCATCAGCGCCCCTTCTTTTTCCGTAAAATCTTCTACATCTAAAAAGTGCTTATTAGTCACCAGCACCGCATACTCTATTTTATTTTTTAGTTCTCTTACATTACCTTTCCACTCCTGATTTTGCAGCCAGGCTAAGGCTGCGGAAGATATACTTTCCACAGCTCGGCCATAATTCTGGGCGTAAAATTTCAAATAATGGTCGGCCAAGAGGGAAACATCTTCGGGACGTTCTCGTAAGGGGGGTATTTTTATATTCACTACATTCAAACGATAATATAAATCTTCCCGAAATTCTCCTTTTTGCACGCTCGTCTCTAAATGACGGTTAGTGGTGGCAATGACTCGAATATCGATGGGAATAGGGTGATGGCCACCAATACGGTCCACTTCGCTTTCTTGGAGCACCCTTAAAATCTTCGCTTGGAGAAAAGTATTCATCTCACTAATTTCATCCAAAAGGATAGTTCCCCCATGAGCTAACTCGAACTTGCCTATTTTCTTGGCAATGGCTCCGGTGAAGGCCCCCTTTTCATGACCGAATAGCTCGCTTTCCAATAATGACTCAGGTAAGGAAGCACAATTCACGGCCACGAAGGGCCCCTTCCTCCGCGGGCTTAACGAATGGATATAACGAGCCAGGAGTTCTTTGCCCGTTCCGCTTTCTCCTTGCAGGAGAACCGTGGCTTTGCTGGCGGCAATTTTTTGACATAACACGAGAATTTCTAGCATCTTCTTGTTTTGCGTTATAAGAGGAGGAGAACCGGAAAAGGAGGTTAAAAATTCTTTAAATATTTGACGGCTATTGGCCTCAGGGAAGATCTCTTCAATAAATTGGGGAAAAGAACTCATTTTCCCTTGGCTAATTTCGGCTACTTCCTTTTTAACCGTTTCCAAACCATTCATAGATAATTATCCCCAATAGTAAATTTGATTTAGCCCCGGATTAAAATTTTAAAAGAACATCTTTAAATTTATTAATCATTGGGTGATGATCTTGATCTTTAGCAATAATTTTGAAATCTTCTAAATTCCTGACGGTTAATTTAGATAGCAATTATTGTGCCATTTAAAAAGAGTTGTTTAATTACCGAGTGTTAGGCTATTTAGAGGTGGGGCTCAAAAAGTAAAATTCATAAAAATCGTCAAAAAAATATTTTCTTAATGAGTCACATTTTTGACTTTTGGAGAATTTGGCTATCAGGAAAGATAGAGCAGAGTTAAAAAGATGGATTTAGTAAAAAAGGCCGGGGATATATTCAATCATAATCTCCCCGATTAATTTTTTCTATCTCCGCCTTAGAAAGCATCTTGATTTCTTCTAAGATGTTTAGGAGGTTTTTATCGACTCCTTCGCTCTGAAAAACATGATTTATTTCTTCTGCTTTGTTGTGCAAAATAGTTATTTCTTGTTTCAATTCCGCTGCCGAAACATTGGGATTGAGCAAATGATCTTTATAATTTTCTAAGCGGTCTAAAGTATCTTCTATATTTTTTATTTGCCATGAATTCATAATGAGCCTATTTGAATTTATTTGCTGCGCAGAATTAATTGCTGGTGGGCCTAAAAAAGAGACTGCGGAGGTATTCTCCTTAATATTTAGGCATACTTTATTGAACACATCTTGAAAGTTAGTTTTCGGCATTAAAATATTTCTTTTAATTTTTGCTTCTTTTAGCGAATTTATATCTTCAGTAAGGCCTTTTATCTTCATAAGCGCTTCCTTAAAAATTTAATTAATTTTTTCTAATTGCAATTCATATGCCCAAGAATTTAATGCGTTTTTACAAAGCTCTTATTTTTTAATTTTTTATCTTAAATTATTATAATTATTATTGATTTTTAAAAAACCATGATTACGATTATGAGCGGTTGTTTATATGCTTTTAAAAATTAACAAATAAAGATAGGCAAATTTTTCCTCTTTATTATTGGTATATGAATTCTTCCCAATAAATTTGTTTGACCTTTCTTCCCCCTATTAGATTGGCCATTTTTTCTAAAAGCTCTTTTTTTAAATTCTCTTTAGCATCCCGCCGATGAATATCCGCAAGTTTCTTATCACTCAGATGGGTGATAATCATATGGGTAATTGGCGAAGTCCTGGCTTGGATTTCCTCTAAAAATTTAGCTTGCTCC
Organism: uncultured Syntrophaceae bacterium; assembly: GCA_964484485.1. Classification (GTDB taxonomy): domain Bacteria; phylum Desulfobacterota; class SM23-61; order SM23-61; family SM23-61; genus CAZAGD01. The sequence continues at coordinate 3,852 of CAZAGD010000176.1, read as the reverse complement.
GCTTCTAAAACTAAAGTGACTTTGAGGAAATGTCTACCCTCTGTTTCATTCAAATTAATTATGAGTGGACTAAGCTTGATCATGGGGCCTATGGAAATTTCTTTAGCCGACTCTTGGGCTTTTGCTTCTTTATTTTTAGCCCCCAGAGGTATTTCTATTACTTGAAAATAAAAAAGAAGACCACCTCCAATTATAAGCAAAAGGATTAAAATTATTCCCAATTTTAAGAATTTCTTCTTTTTATTTTTAAGAGAAGCTGGCGCCGCAGCTTCTTTATTATTTTCGGGAAAAATAGATCTATCCTTTTGGACTAACTCATTGGGCAAATCTATTTCTTTCTCTGGCTTATCCATATTAACTTTAGATTTTTTTTAGATTTATTTTAAAAAAATTAAAATTTCCAAAAAAGGTATCGTCAATTTATGAGCAAACTTTAAAACTGATACCTGAATAAGCCGATTTTTGAATTTAATTGCCAGACCCCCTTAATCTTTTGCTTAGGGCAAACCTTTGTGTCTAGTCAATTTGGGCAAAGGCCAAGCCTTTGACCTACCCTTTTTTGGCTTGGCTTCTTGAGCAAGATATAGCTTGGCCAAAAATATCAGATAAATACATTCAAGTAATGAACAATAAAATTTATGGGTATTCAGCTTTTAAAAATGAATCGCTTAGATAAAAGCGGCCAATAATTATGGAGGTTGGTTTTTATTTCATCCGATTAGGGAGCCACATGCCTATTTCGGGGAAGAACATGACTAAGATTAAAACAACTGCTTGGCAAACAACCCAGGGCCAAACGGATTTGTATATTTCGCCCATGCTACAATCTTCCGGCACTATGGCGCGCATATAGAAAAGATTAAAGCCAAAAGGAGGAGTTATATAAGCCATGCCACAGTTTAAAATAAAAAGAATGCCAAACCAGGTGGGGTCAAAACCTAGTGTGGTTACAATAGGCAAGAACACGGGGGAACAGATCATGCACATGCCCACCGGGTCGATAAACATGCCCAAAATAAAGAAAATGAATTGCATAATCCCGATCATCAGCAAGGGCGGAACTTGTAAATCTTTAACTAAAGAAAGGATGAAATCCGAAGCCCCGCCGGCCGTATAAATAGAGGAGAAGGATTTAGCGCCTATCACTATCCACATAGCCATACAAGTAACGCTTAATGTGCGCAGGACGGCCAACTTTAGCTTTTTCCAAGTCAGTCGGCGGTGAATTAAAGAGCTAACCAAAGCCCCTAACGCACCGATCCCTGAAGCTTCTGTGGGTGTGCAAACGCCCGTGTAAATAACCCCCAGGACTAAAATAATGAGTAAGAAGGGTAGAATAATATTTTTTAGAGAGATAAATTTTTCTTTCCAGTTTGCCCTTTCTTCCAAAGGCACGGGAGGACCTTTTTCTGGGTTAATTATACATCTGATGGTAGTATATATGATCATGACCAACGCAATTATCAAGCCAGGCACTAATCCTCCAATAAATAATTTGCCCACCGAAGTACCCGTAATTGACCCATAAAGAATAGCTATGACACTAGGGGGAATGATGATCCCCAAAGCCCCTCCGCACATTATTCCCCCGATAGCCATTTTGCGATCATAGCCGCGTTTGAGCATGGCTGGTAGAGCAATAAGCCCCATGGTCACCGTGGCCACGCCACTGATTCCAGACATAGCGGCAAAAATGGCGCAAATTATAACCGTGCCTGTTAGCAAACCACCAGGAAGGCCGCCCAACCAACGATACATAGTTTCAAACAATTCCTCCGCAATTCCTGACCCTTCCAGTACCACGGCCATAAGTACAAATAAAGGTACGGAAACCAAGATAAAATCCATGCCCACGCCATAAGCATGAGAAGCCACCATCAGCAGTCCGGCAGGTCCCCACAACCAGAGCGTAAAAAGAATAGCTAAACCGCCCAAGGTAAAAGCTATCGGCAGGCCGAGTAAAAGCAGAGCTACTAAAGACCCAAAAAGGAGAATGGTTAATAAAGAGGGTTCCATTTTTTCCCTTCTTATTATTTTTTCTCTTTTTCGAAGAGACCTCCCTCGCCTGTAACAAATTTGCTTGGAAAAACATTCTGGCCCGTCCAGATTATGGAAAAATCCCTCAGCCACTTAGCTAAACCCTGCAGGCCTATGAGCAATCCGCCCAAGGGAATCATGATCTGGCTGGGCCAGAGAGGAGGAGCCCAGGCACTGGTACTTAACCGGCCTTCTTTGAGCGACTCCCAAGCTACTTGCCCCCCAAACCAGATTAAAACTAAGGAGAAGGCAAAGAAGAATAAATGGGTGATTAAATCCAATCCAGCTTTTTGGCGCGGAGAAAGCTTTTGATAAAAAAAATCAACTTTTACCTGGCTGCCGTGGAGGAAAGAATAGCCACTCCCTAAGAAAGTAATCCAGGTGAGAATTATACAACTCATCTCTAAGCCCCAGATCGTTGGCCGCGCAAAAAAATACCGCACCACCACATCGTAGACAACTAACAAAGTGAGCGCGATGGCCAGGAAGGAAAAAATCTGCCCCATCCATTCGTTAAGCAGGTCAATAAGAGTAATAATTTTTCGCAGGGAATTCATTCTTTTCTCCGGACTCTTCCTTTTTAGGCAGTTATTAATCTGGGCAATTAAATATTTACAATTTTTATCCTCACCTTCCTCCATCGGATGGTCTTATCAACTTTCCCGAATGAGACTGTATCGTAATTCCAAATAAGAAACGAAATCAAATGAGGTAAGGGATAAAATCTTGCCCTCCCAATCTGGTCTATTGTCCAATCTAATAATTTCATAACTCCCCCTCCCCCCTCTTATATTAAGAGGGGGTCGTGAGTCCCCTCTTAACTTAAGAAGGGGTTGGGGGCGTTAAACCCTTACGTTATGAATTATATTTAGCAAGGGACAAGCCCTTGCCCTACGTTTGAGATTCTTTTAATTTATCGTATGGCCAGCTCTTTTGGCTTGCCGAACTAGCATCAAGATGTCATTTATTCTATGTTTCCATTACTACTATATTAGGCTCTTGACCTAAAAGTTATTTGGACATCACTTCCTTGGCCAGTTTAACCAGCTGAGCACAATAAGGACTCTTCTTTTCCCATTCCTCCCATAAAGGTAAAACAGCCTGGCGGAATCTGGCATATTCACTTTCCGAGAGCCAGATAGATTCAGCGCCAAATTGTTTTTTCCCCTCTTCTCGGGCGATCTTTTCTAAGGCGGGGCTTGATTCATAATAAGAATATTTCATCATCTTAGCTACTTCCTCTTCCAAAATTTGCTGATATTCTTTGGGTAACTGCTGCCAAGCATTAAGATTTACCAAAAAGCTAATATTGGCATTGGCATAAACAGGCGGCCAGGATTGGTATTTGACTACCTCAAACATTTTGTAGGAGATTCCGGAATAAGGAGGATAGATGGTGCCATCGACCGTTCCCCTTTGCAGAGCCATATATTGCTCCGCACCGGAAAGGCTAACTGGAACTGCTCCATGGGCAGCCGCTATTTTGGCCGCCGTTCCCGTAGCCCTGATTTTCTTTCCTTTTAAATCTTCTAATCTCTGAATAGGAAAACGTGTCATGTAATTATAAGAACTTACTCCCGTTAACCCGAGGAGGTAAGCATTATGTTTCTCGGCATAAGCTTTCCTAAGGATAGAAAGAAATTCCGTCTCTAAGATCAGCTTGGCAATTTCTGCGGAACTCTTTGCTCCATAAGGAAGCCCCCATTCGAGGAAAGCTTCCGGAAGAATGCCTACATGATAAGGACCAGAACTGCAGATCATTTCAATGGCCCCTCTTCTTAAAGCATCCGGAGATTCCAAAACCTTAAAAAGTGA
>CAZAGD010000175.1:0-7383 GCA_964484485.1 uncultured Syntrophaceae bacterium | reverse complement strand
AAAATAGCTCTATACCTCTGCGCAGAAGGGCTTAATTTTCCCCGCCTGTACCCAAGAGTTAACCAGCGCCTCATTTTAATGAGCCCCGTTTGCTTCTGCCTAAGCCAGGCAAGAATTTATCAATCCCCATTCAGGTTAAAATTTAAAAGTGATCAACGGTCAGATTAAATAATTAAGGCTTGACAAATGTAAAAATGGTGTGTTAAAAGCTTTGAATGAATGATCATTCATTCTCATTTGGTGTATTATAAAGTAAATTTACTTTGGAAATAAATGGTGGGGAGAATAGAAATGAAAAAACTAAGAATAAACAAAATTAAAAGCACTTTCTTTGGTATTTTCATTCTCTTTTTAGCTCTATTTCCCACGCTCTTATTGGCCAGTGAAGTTGAATTAGAAATTCCTGTGCTAACTGACCGACAAAATAACTTGCTTATGGTGGGGCTTTTAATCTGTGTATTGGGAATGATTTTTGGAGCTTATGAATATGTAAAAGTTAAGAAATTTCCAGCTCATAAATCTATGCTTGATGTGGCCGATATAATTTTTCAAACATGTAAAACATATTTAATTCAACAGGGAAAATTTTTGATTATTCTCGAGGTTTTTATTGGCATTTGCATCGCTTATTATTTTGGCTTCCTGCAAGATATGCACCTCAACGGAGTTTTGATAATCTTAGCTTGGTCGGTGGTCGGGATTTTAGGATCATATAGTGTAGCTTGGTTTGGTATTCGGATGAACACCTTGGCCAACAGCCGTATGGCTTTCGCCTCCTTAGAAAGAAAGCCGATCAAGCTTTTGGATATTCCTTTGCGGGCCGGGATGAGTATCGGCGTGCTTTTAGTTTGCGTGGAATTAATCATGATGTTAGTCATCTTAATTTATATGCCCCGCGAATATGCTGGAGCATGTTTTGTCGGCTTTGCTATCGGTGAGTCTTTGGGAGCCAGTGCTTTAAGAATTTGTGGCGGTATTTTTACGAAAATTGCCGACATTGGCTCCGACCTGATGAAAATTGTCTTTAAAATAAAAGAAGATGATCCCCGCAATCCAGGGGTCATTGCTGATTGCACTGGCGATAATGCTGGCGATAGTGTCGGCCCGACTGCTGATGGTTTTGAGACTTATGGGGTTACCGGAGTAGCCCTTATTAGTTTTATAGTCTTAGGAGTATTTCCTCAGTACCGGGGCGAATTGATTACTTGGATATTCGTCATGCGTATTTTGATGATCATCACCTCTATCGTTGCTTACTTGATCAATAAAGGTATAACTACAGCCATGTACGGCAATAAGGATAAAGTAAATTTCGAACTATCTTTGACCATGTTAGTTTGGATTACTTCTCTGCTCTCCATCTTAGTAACTTTCTTGGTCAGCTACTGGCAGATTGGTCATCTCCCCCACAATCTATGGATTAACCTTTCCATTATTATTAGCTGCGGAACCATAGCTGCAGCTCTGATCCCGGAGTTGGTCAAAGTATTTACCAGCTCTAAATCCATTCACTGTCAAGAAACTGTGCGGGCCGCCAGAGAAGGAGGAGCTTCCCTCGACATCCTTTCCGGATTTGTAGCCGGTAATTTCAGTGCCTTCTGGCTGGGCACGGCTATTTTTGGGTTAATGGCCATAGCTTATTTTGCCAGCCTCTCCGGCTTGGATAAATTCATGGAATATTCTTCTATCTTCGCTTTTGGCTTGGTCGCTTTCGGATTCTTGGGCATGGGGCCGGTTACTATCGCGGTGGATAGTTACGGACCTGTCACCGATAATGCCCAATCGATATATGAACTATCCCTGATTGAATCCCTACCTAATGTGGAATCAGACATTCAGCAAAACTTTGGGTTCAAACCAAACTTTGAAAACGCTAAACATTATCTGGAGGAGAATGATAGTTGTGGCAATACCTTTAAAGCTACAGCTAAGCCGGTCTTGATCGGGACCGCCGTGGTCGGAGCTACCACCATGATCTTCTCCCTCATCCTGCTTTTGCGGAAGACCTTAGGGATCCAGCCCGAGTCTGTTTTAAACTTATTGAATCCTTTTACCCTTTTGGGGTTCATCTGCGGCGGGGCAGTAATTTATTGGTTTACCGGCGCTTCTACGCAGGCGGTCACTACGGGGGCTTACCGAGCTGTGCAGTATATTAAGCGCAACATCAAACTCGATGACTCCACCACCCTCAGTGCTTCCATAGAAACCTCGAAAGAAGTAGTTAAAATCTGCACTCAGTACGCGCAGGCTGGAATGTTTAACATCTTTATCGCTATCTTTTCCTTCGCCCTGGGTTATGCCTTCTTTTCCGCGCCTGCGAGCACCAACTCCCCTACTTCCTTCTTTATTAGCTATTTAATCTCCATTGCCGTCTTTGGCTTATTCCAAGCGATCTTTATGGCTAATGCTGGTGGCTGCTGGGACAACGCCAAAAAAGTCGTGGAGGTGGATTTACAGGAAAAGGGAACTCCTTTACATGCGGCAACTGTAATTGGCGACACAGTGGGTGATCCTTTCAAAGATACCTCGTCCGTTGCTCTTAATCCTATTATCAAATTTACTACTCTATTTGGCCTTTTGGCCATGGAGATTGCCATTTCGCCCATGATGAAGAACATCTCTCATTACATCGGCGCTTTCTTTTTCATCGTGGCGCTGATCTTTGTGATCCGCTCCTTCTACGGCATGCGCATTCCTCGCGAATAATTCCTTCCTCCCTTTACTTGCTCCCAAGTCGTTAAAATATCTCTCCACCCTTTCTTTTCGATGAGAAGAAGGGGTGGGGAATTCTTTAAGGCCTAAATTTCTTTTGCTTCTCCGAAAAGTTCTGGTTATAATTGCTCCCAAACGGAAATTTTTTTATAATGATTTTATATTGGACCTATCAGGGAGGGGTATGAAAACAAAAAATTTCTTATTAATCCTAATTTTCCTATTCCTATGGCTGATCACCTGCTCCCCGATCCTTGCCCAGGATGAAGAAATTACTGCCGAGCAGGAGCAGGAATATTTTGAAGCTAAAAAGGCTTTAGAATTAGCCAAACAGATGAATGCCGAAAAATATGCCCTCGAACCTTTTCAAAAAGCCCAGGATTTAATAGCCGTAGCCGAAAAAGCCAAATCTCTTAAGGATGGAATTAAATTTGGCCGGGCTTCCCGCTTAGCCCGGGCCTATGCGGAATTAGCCCAAACCATCGCTGAATTAAAAACAGAAGAAGAAAAACTCGCCGCGGCCTATGAAGAACTTTATAAAGTTAAAGCGGAAATAAATCGGCTGCAAAAAAGCCCATAATTTGAGAACAAAATGCAGACTAAAATTAAATTTCTCTTAATCGTCTTATTTTTCTTAAATACAGCAGCTTCTTCATTTGGCTTGACAGAGGAAACTCCTACCATCGCCATTGAAAAAGCTAAATTTGCTATTGAACAGGCCCAAAAGGCTGGGGCGTCTAAAACTACTCCGGAAGATTTGGCAGCTGCTAAATCTTGGCTTGCTTCCGCTCAGAAGGAATATGAGAAGCTCAGGTCTCCTGGAACATGGATGACTCCCGAAAAAACGCGCCGCCTAAAAGAAGAAGAGATAATTTATCTGGCGACCATGGCCAAAATTAGGGCCATGGTTGCCGAAAATAGGGCAAAAAAGGAGGCCCTATCTAAAAAATTACAGACCCACATTAAGGAATTAGAAGATCACCAAAATAAGCTCGATTTATTGAAAAAGAATCTGGCCGAGAAGAAAAAAAACCAAGAATTTCAAGCGCAAATAGAAACGAAAAGGAAGGCTTTGGCCGCAATTAAAGAACAATTAGGGGCTATAGAACAAGAAAAGAAACTAATACTCGCTGAATCCTTAAACAAGGTAAGAGAAATAGAAATGCTAAAGCAAAGGGAACTTGAAGAATTCAGCAGGAAAGAGGCTCAAAGGACAGCAGAAATAGAAAAAGAATTAGCCGCGGCCAAATTTAAATTAGAAGAACTCACCAAAGAGAAAATAAGAGCAGAAGCAGAAAAGAAAATTCAAGACGAAAAGCTTACCCAACTGCAGGAAAAGGTTGCTTCTTTAGAAAGAAAAATTGCCCTATTCATTGCCACCAGCAAAATATCCGAACCCTCAATTAAATTCACAGAGAAAGAGATCACCATAAACATTTTAGCCCAACAGCTGTTTTCTCCCACAATGGAAATTAAGAACCCAGGAAAACAAACTTTAGATCAAATTAGTAGTCTGCTTAATACCCATCCAGATTATCAAATTATTGTTCGCGGACATACAGATAATAGGGGGAACCCAGCTTCCAACCAAGTGCTTTCTGAAAAAAGAGCTCAAAAAGTCAGAGATTATTTAGTAATCAATCATAATGTTAATCCCGCCAGAATAAGTGCGGAAGGATGGGGGGCATCTCAACCAATCGCTCCCAATGATACGGAAGCTGGACGAATGTTGAACAGGCGGGTAGAAATCATCATGATTATTGAGAAATAAAATTCTACTAAAATGATTTAAGGATTTTTAATTATGCCGCAATTGCGCCAAGATCCAGCTACCAAACAATGGGTAATTATAGCCACGGAAAGAGCGCGACGTCCCCACGACTTCAGCCAACCTCATCCACCAGTTCTCTTGCCCGAATATAAAGAAGATTGCCCTTTTTGCCCAGGTAATGAAAAAATGACCCCTCCAGAAACCATGGCCTATCGCGAAAAGGGCCCAGCAAATAGTCCAGGGTGGCGGATCCGGGTCTTTCCTAATAAATTTCCCGCCCTCGTTCCTGAAGGAAGCTTAGTACGCCAGGAAGAAGAAGGCTTTTTCCGCAAAATGGACGGCGTGGGCTGGCATGAAGTTATTGTAGAAAGCCCTCAACACAATCTCTGCATCCCACTCATGGCGGATGTGCAAGTTGAAGAAATAATCCGAGCTTACCACCAACGTTATTTAACTTTACGGGAAGATCCTCGGGTTAAGCTAGTTTTGATCTTTAAAAACCACGGTCCCAAAGCCGGAACTTCCCTGGAGCACCCTCATTCGCAAATATTAGCTATGCCCATTGTGCCCTTAACGATTCGTTATCGCTTTGAAAAAGCGGCCAGCCACTTTGATGACCAAGGAACTTGCGTTTATTGCGATATTCTCCGGGAAGGGCTGAGAGTGCGGACAAGGTTAATTCTTGAATCAGAAAGTTTTGCCGCTTTCCATCCTTTCGCTTCGCGCGCTCCTTTTGAGACTTGGATAATTCCCAAATCTCATCAGGCCTCTTTCGGAGCTATCCGCCCTGAAGAAATTCGAGAATTTGCCCGAGTTTTGAAGAAAATTTTGGGGAAGTTATACCGAGGGCTAAATAACCCTGATTATAATTTCATTATTCACACAGCTCCCATCAAAGATGAACAAGAAGAGTATTTCCACTGGCATCTGCAAATCATCCCTCGGCTTGTAACGCCGGCAGGATTTGAGTTAGGAACAGGAATGTTTATAAACACTGCTTTACCTGAAGAAACCGCTGCTTTTATTCGCGAAGTACCAGATTAAATCTATTTCTAATGAACTATGATTCTTCCCTTAGGCTTGGCTATCACTTGACCAATTAACCCCACCGGATAAGGCAAGTTTTCCTGCAATTGCTTGTGTAGGTCTGTGGCCGCTTCCTTGGCCACACCAATGAGTAGGCCTCCAGATGTCTGGGGATCGAATAAAATATCTTGAAATACTTTATCCAGGGAAGGAGCAAAATCGATCATCCCTTCTCTAAATTCCCTATTCTTATAAGCTCCCCCGGGAACAAGGCCCATGGCCGCAAATTCTAAAGCTTCGGGCATAATTGGGATACGTGCTGAAAAGATCTCTATGCCCATTTCTAAATCCGCGATCATCTCGGCCATATGTCCTAAAAGCCCGAACCCGGTAATATCTGTGCAAGCATGAACAGGATAAGCCCGCATAATTTCTGCCGCTTCTCTATTTAAATTAGCCATAAGCTGAGTTACATAATCAACAATTTCACCTGTGGCTAAACCTCCTTTGATAGCTGTATTGATAATTCCTGTGCCCAAAGGCTTGGTCAAAAGCAGTTGGTCGCCCAGGCGGAGTCCCCTTTTAGTTAGCACCCGTTGGGGGTTGATAAAACCAGTGACCGCCAACCCGTATTTTATCTCCTTGTCCTCCACGGTGTGCCCCCCAACTAAAACAACCCCTGCTTCCTTCATCTTATCTATGCCCCCTTGGAGGATGAGCCTTAGAACCGACAAATCCATATCTTTAGCAGGGAAAGCTACTAAATTCATCGCTGTTTTAGGCATACCGCCCATGGCGTAAATATCACTCAGGGCATTGGCCGCCGCAATCTGACCAAACCAGTAAGGGTCATTAACTATGGGAGTAAAAAAATCCACCGTTTGCACTAAAGCAAGATCCTCTGAAATCTTATAGACTCCGGCATCATCAGCTCTTTCCATCCCCACAATGAGATGCTCATCAGCAGGAAATTCTAAGCCGCACAATGCTCGCTCCAGGTCCCCTGGAGGCAACTTGGATGCTCACCCGGCCCCCCGCACGGTTTCGGTCAAGCGGTAGTTTTTCATTTCCGGAATAGTTTTTTGGTCCATTTTCTTTTCTCTATATTTTGATTATTTTTTTAGCTTGAGCAAGGGAATTTATTATTTCGTACATATTCGATACTTTGCCGGCCAGGAGATTTTTTTTGAGACCAAAAAAATCCAAACAGGTGCCACAAGCCAGAATCTCCACCCCTTTTGCTCCCAATTCTTGCAGATCTTCGAGAACTTCAGACCCCCTGCAGGCTAATTTCACTCCGCTGTTCAGCAAGATGACTTTTTGGGGTTGCACCTCTGACTGCTCTAAAGTTTGTAAGAATGAACGCAGCAAAATTTTACCTAATTCTTCCGACCCTCTGCCCATAGAATCTGTGTCGATAAATATAACCAACCCCAATTCTTTTTCTGATTTTTGACCCCCTACTAATTCTGATTTAGCGGGAGACTTTTCCTGGGGCTTTTGCTTCTCAATTTTTAATGTAAACTGCCCTCTTTCTTCTATGACTTCCACCTTACACTCTTGACTTTCGGCAAACCTTTTCACATTTTCTTTGGCTGCCGGGTTATCAACCAGCACAATTAATGTATCTGCTTCAGCCAAAGCTTTTTTAGTTTCCATAACTGGCTGCGGGCAAGCTAACCCACGGCAATCCACTCTTTTTTCCATTATATCTCCTCCTTAATCTTTAACCCTTTTTTTAAGGCCTGGGGCCACTGACCTTCATTCATTTTTAATTTTTCTCGTCCATACCCCCCAGACATGGAGACTGTGTCACCACGGGGAGAAAGGGCGAGAGGAAAGACAGTGGCAGGCATGAAGCAGGCATGAATGAA
>CAZAGD010000174.1:0-42055 GCA_964484485.1 uncultured Syntrophaceae bacterium | reverse complement strand
AAAAATATTTTTTCTTGACTTTTTTTCTAAATATTATATAGTTAAATATGCGACAATCTTATTAAATTAAATATTTGAAAATTTTAAAAAAGCAAAATCTTAAAAAAATAAAATTAACTGTAATTTTAAATGGACATCGATCAAGAATTTATTAGGGAATCATTTATAGGAGGAGAAAAAATTTTAAAGAGAAGGGTTGTCGTCACTGGTGTGGGCGTAGTCTCGCCTATAGGAATTGGGAAGGAAGAATTTTGGAAAGCTATTTTGGCGGGGAAATGTGGGGTGGACTTCGTAACACGTTTTGATGCTTCCACTTACCCTTGCAAATACGCTGCAGAAGTCAGGGAATTTGATGCTCCAACCATTTTTGGCCCCAAATTATCTCGTAGACTTTCTCGGGGGACTCAATTCGCGATAGTTTCTACTCAAAATGCAATAGAAGATGCTAAATTAGACCTTCAGCAGGAAGATTCTTATCGAGTTGGAGTATGTTATGGATCATCAGTTGGGCCAGTCGATATTTATGAAAGATTTGGAGCAACATTTTATGAAAGGGGGATAAAAAGAGTTAATCCTATTTTTGAAGGGCTGATGAATCACAATGCTTTAATAGGTGGATTAACGCAGATTTTCAAAATTTATGGTTATAATTTAACAATTTCAACAGCTTGTTGCGCAGGAAACATGGCTATTGCGCACGGATTTCATGCCATCTCATCTGGTATGGCGGAAGTGATGATTGCAGGCGGAGCTGATACTCCTATTTTCCCTTTAACGTATGGTCTCTATGCCGCCTCGAATTCAATGACATCTCATAATGGTGACCCGAAATCAGTGGTTTTTCCATATGATAGAAGAAGGAGCGGGTTTGTCCTGGGCGAAGGATCAGGTACATTGATATTAGAGGAATTAACACATGCTCAGAAAAGGGGGGCAAAAATATATGCGGAAATCCTGGGTTTTGGTTTAACGAATGATGCTGAGGATTCTAATTTATTCAGCGCTAATATAGAGGGAATTGTTAAAGCTTTTCAATTAGCTATAGTTAATTCATCTATAAGAGCAGAAGATGTTGATTATATATGCGGTGCGGCCCATTCATCAGTAATCTTGGATAAAAAAGAAAGCCAAGCAATAAAAAAAGCTTTTGGAGATCATGCTTATAATTTAGCAGTAAGCTCTCTAAAAGGAGCAGTAGGACATTCAATGGCTGGCGGAACAGCCATCCAATGTGTCGGCGCATGCTTAGCTTTATCCGAAGGAATACTGCCCCCTACTATTAACTACGAAGTGCCCGATCCAGAATTGGATTTGGATTATGTGCCAAAGTATCCAAGAAAGAAAAATATCCGAATTGCTATGACGGATGCTTTTGGCTTGGGAGGAACAAATATTGTAGTTGTTTTTAAAAAGTTTTGATTTTTATCTCTTTTTAATAAAAAATTACGATTTTTAAAATTTTATATTGTTTTTAATTTTTGAAATTGAATAATTCTTTCAAAATTCTTTATTTATTTATTTTCCGCCAATCTAAAATTAATTTTCTCTCCATTTTGTTTTATACCTGCCAAATTTTAAAAAATTTTCTAATATTTTATGATATCAGATTAAAAAACCTGGTAAATATTTTTCCAATAAGTTTAGCCTCCTCCAACTTAAAATTTTTAGAAACAAAATCCTTATGCCGAAAAGAATATAAGAGGTTTTCATATAACCTAATAATTTCTTAGCCATGGAGAAAAAATTTAATTTTTTATTTTTAGGTCAGAGGAAATTTAATTTCTTATTAATTAAAAATTAAGATTAGTTTCTAGCCGGAGTAAATAATTTGAATATACACGCTGTTCCTCCATTAATTGCCGCATTAATCTATTTGATGGTTGGCCTATTTGTGTATTCCAAGAAAAAGCCTAGCGCTTTGAACAAGTCTTTTGCAATAATGCTTTTATGCGTTTCCTTATGGAATGTGGAATGGGTTGGGCTAATTATTGCGCCTAATGCTGACTTTGCTCGTCTTTGGGGAAATATTTTTAGAATACCATTAATTTTTATACCGCCAACTTTCTTGCATTTTACCTTTTTATTTACTAACCATAAAGGAGTTTCTTTAAAGGGCAGAAAAATTTTGTTGTTTTTCTACATCTTATCTGCCCTTCTTACGCCAATAAGTTGGACTCGTTATTTTCATGGAGACGTAGTTAGCTACCCATGGGGATATTCATTTAAAAGTGGCCCATTATTTAAGGTTTTCCTTTTTGAATTTATTTCTGCTATTCTAATATGTTTTTATTATTTATTTAAGGCATATTTAAAATCAGACCGATATAATCGAGCTCGATTAAAATATTTTTTCTTGGCAATAGGCATCAGTTTTTCATTAGGGAGTATTAATTTTTTTCCCCAATTTGGTTTTGGAATTTACCCTTTGGGTAATATTGCCGTAATGATAGGTTTATTCGTTGCCGCTTATTCCGTTGCCCAACATCGCCTAATGGATGTTAGCCTATTCATGGCCAGAGGTTTAAGCTATTTAATATCAATATCATTATTAGCTATACCAAGTTTTTTAATCATCTTATCATTAGAAAAATATTTTTATAGAAAAGAAAATACTATTTTTTCTTTCATCTTAATTTTAATGGGAATTTCAGCAGTTTTGCTATTTGGGAAAATAAAAGAAAAAGTTGATAGGGCTACACATCAGATCATCGTCCGCGATAAATATTATTACCACCGTATTTTGGAAGATTTCAGTAAGCGTTTAGTAACCATCATGGATTTAAATCATCTCTTAAATGCCTTGGCAGAGACGGTGGAAAAAAGTATGGGAATTAATAATGTTTGTATATATCTTTTTAACCAAGAAAAAGAAGTCTACCGTCCAGCCTTGGTCAGAAATTCTTTAATAGGTAATTATGTTAATAAACCCATAAAAGCTGATGATCCCTTTGTCAAATTTATGCAAAAAAAGAATGACGCTATTCTGCGGGTAGAATTAGATCGAGAAGAACGAGATCCCGTGGCCAAGGAAGTGCAAAAAATAATGGAGAAGATGCACGCGGAGGTCCTCCTCCCCCTGATTTATTCTGAAAGATTGATTGGTTTTGTGGCTTTGGGGCATAAAGCTGGGGAGGAAATGTATTATCGAGAAGACCTTGACCTTTTAGTTACTTTGTCGAACCAACTTGCCATCGCTATCGAAAATGCTACCCTTTATGAAAATCTGAAAAAATCCCAAAATATACTTAGACGTTCTGATCGCCTTGCTTCTTTAGGTACACTAATTGCCAGCCTCGCCCATGAGATTCGCAATCCTCTTGTTTCTATCAAAACATTTACCCAATTGCTTCCCGAGAGGATGGATGATGAAGAATTCCGGGATTACTTTCTCAAGGTTGCCGCCGGTGAAATTGACCGACTTACATCTCTCATCAATGAGCTTTTAGGGTTTGCTAAACCCTCAGAACCGAACCTCAAAGGAGAGGACATAAATGCCCTCATCGATCGGATGGGAGTTTTGATCGCTAATGAAGCAAAAAAGAAAAATATTACGCTTATAAAAAATTATGACCCCCACCTTCCCTCTATAATGGTAGATGCGGAGCAGCTCAAACAAGTCTTGCTAAATATTCTTTTAAATGCTATTCAAGCTATAGAAAAAGAAGGTCAGATCTGGATTGAGACGCGAGTAGTTCAAATCACTCATGAAGAAAAAACAGAACCATATGTCCAGATCGAAATCCGCGATACTGGAGTCGGTATTTCTCCAGAGAATATAGACCATGTATTTGATCCATTTTTCTCCACTAAACCTGAGGGGAGTGGTTTAGGATTAGCTATTAGCCACCAGATTATTCATGAACATGGTGGTTTTATAGATGTAGAAAGTGAAGTAGGCAAAGGAACGAGTTTCCGCATCAATTTACCCTTAAGAGATGGAGGAAAGAGTGCCTTCTGATGCCCCCACACGAAAAAGGAAAGCTCTTATAGCTGATCCCTCATCCAACATTCGCACTTCCGTGTGGATGATTCTTAAGGATGAATACACAGTTTTAACCGCAAATAGCTTCCCAGAAGCGGTGGAGATAGCTGAGCGGGAAGAATTAGAAATAGTCTTAGCCGGAATCGATCTGCCGCCCGTATTTTATGAAGCATATTTTCAATCTTTGCGCAAATCTCGCCCACGTTTGCCTTTACTTCTTCTCTTGGGTGAGAAAGCCATAGGGGGTAAAAAATTAAACCTTCCCTGGAGCGATTTTCTTCCCAAGCCATTTTCGGTGCAGGCACTGCGGGAAAAGGTGCAAAACCTCATCTTAGAAAAAGATTTAGCCGAGAAGAAAAATGAACCCAAGCTCCCCGTTCCCGCAGAGGAAAAGATTAAAGCCTGGCTCTATTCTTCACGCATGCCGGCAGATGTAAGAGAGAAAGTTTTTAAAGTCTCTTTTTCTTCATTTCCAGTCTTCATTCAAGGCGAAGAGGGAACTGGTAAAAGCGAGGTAGCCAAAGCGATTCATTTTCTTAGCCCGAACAAAGATCGCCCTTTTCTCCGTTTCTTTTGCCGCGGCCTGACTGCGGAAAAATTTGCGCAGAAACTCTCCTTCTGGTTAAAAAATTTTTACAAAGGAGAAAGTATAGCTTTAACCTTATTCTTTGAGGAAGTGGAGAACTTAGATTGGGACATGCAGACCATCTTATTAGACCTATGGAACGATCAGCGGATTAATTGGCCAGGACTAGAGGAAATTGGCATCGAAGCGAAGATCATTTCTACCTCTATTTCTTCTTTGGCCCAAGCCGTTTCGGCCGGAAAGTTCAGAGGAGACCTTTACCAGACCCTGGAGATGTTGCCCATTTTCCTCAAACCTCTCCGGGAAAGGAAAGAAGACATTCCCCGTTTGGCCAATGAGATCTTGCAAGAACATAATCGCGAATTGATTTCCAGGAAGAAGTTCTCTTTGGAAGCCTTGGAGATACTCCAACAATACTATTGGCCAGGTAATCTGAGTGAATTGGAGAGCTTAACTTTAAGGTCGGCGGTGTTAAAAGAAGGAGATATCCTTTTGCCCGAAGATTTAATATTTAGTTTCGGGCGCCTCGAAGCGGAAGCCGTCCCGCGGACCGAAGTAAAGAAAGAAAAGATTTACCCCGCAATTTCCATGGCGCCGGAGGAAAAAGGAAATCTTTTCGATGCTACCCTTTCCACTTTAGCCCACGAGATAAAAAATCCTTTAGTAGCTATTAGCACCTTTGCTTCTCTATTGCCGGAAAAATATGATGACCCGGAGTTCCGTTACCAATTTTCCAAAATAGTAAATTTGGATGTGCAAAGGATAAACGAATTATTGGAAAATCTTTTGGAATTCGCTCAACTTCCTTCTCCCAGAATCCAGGAAAATTTCTTAAATCAGGCAATAAGAGAAGTACTAAGGCGCAAGGAGAAATTTTTTAAGGAAAGAGGAACCGAATTAATCTTAGAATTAAAGGACGATTTACCTAATATTCTTTTCGATGGAGCGCAACTTGATTTCGTGCTGCGTAACGTTTTAGATAATATATGCAAACAGGAAGCGGGACCTACCAAGCTAAAAGTATCGACTGATTTAAGGGAAGAAGAACAAAAAAGATTTGTGGAATTAGATTTTTGGTATGATACAATTAACAACATAAGGAAAATGGCTAAAGCCTTCGGCGAAGATTCCGGAGTTAATTTTGAAGAATTAAATCTCGCTTTGTCTTTAGCCCGGAAAGTTATGGTGCGCAATCGGGGAGATCTGGCGGTAAGTCAAGAAGAAGGAAAAGGCACTACCTTGAGTTTGAAGTTTCAAGTAGCGAGTTAAACGATTAAATTTTTTATGTCTTATGCGGCGAATACTAATTGTTGATGACGAGGCTAGCGTAAGAGATTCCCTGCGGATGATCTTTAAAAAGGATTACGAAGTAATCCTTGCGGGGAGTGCGGACGAAGCCTTAGTAAAGTTGGAAAGCGAAGAACCAGAGGCAGTCCTTTTGGATATCATCATGCCTGGGAAAGATGGCCTGGAAGCCTTAAAAGAGATGCGGGAAAGGCATCCCTCCCTGCCGATAATCATGCTCACGGCAACCAAGACTGTTAAAACGGCTGTGGAAGCTATGAAACTGGGAGCCTACGATTACATTACCAAACCTTTTGATTTAGATGAATTAAAATTGGTTGTCCAAAAGGCCCTGGAAAGTCGGGATTTAAAGATGGCCAACCTGCGCCTCCAGGGAGAAGTGGAGGAAAAGTACCAGTTTGATAATATCATTGGTAAATCTAAAGAAATGCGCGAAATTTACGCCACCATTCGCCAAATAGCCGAAAAAAATTCTACGGTGCTCATTCATGGCGAAAGCGGCACCGGGAAAGAGTTGGTTGCCCGGGCTATCCATTATAATAGCCCCCGCCGCAATAAACCCTTCGTGGCCGTTAATTGTGCCGCCATTCCCGAAACTTTGATCGAGAGCGAGCTTTTTGGCCATGAAAAAGGGGCTTTCACTGATGCTCAGGCCAGGCGGATCGGCCATTTTGAACTGGCCCATCAAGGGACCCTTTTCTTGGACGAGATTTCGGAATTGAGCCTGCCAACCCAAGCTAAGATATTACGAGCTTTGCAAGAACGAGAATTTGTCAGAGTGGGGGGCGTGAAAACGATCAGCGTTGACGTGCGCTTAATTTCGGCGACGAATAAGAATCTTGAGGAACTTATGGCCAAAGGAGCTTTTCGGTCTGATCTTTATTACCGCATTAATGTCGTGCCCTTGACTATCCCCCCGTTGCGCCAGCGCAAGGAAGATATTCCTCTTTTAGTTAGGCATTTTTTGGATAAGCATGCTGGTCCGGGAAAGAAAAAAATAACGCAAGAAGCTCTGGATATATTAGTGGCTTATGATTGGCCGGGAAATGTGCGCGAGTTAGAAAATATAATTGAGCGGATCGTTGTCCTTTCTACATCTGACATAATCGGGCCGAATGATATTCCGCCTTCATTGAAAATTAATTCGCGGGCGGAATTAATCAAGCTTGGTGTTTTGAATGGGCGGATCTCTTTTGAAGATGCTGAGAGAGAGTTTGAAAAAGACATCATTTTGGAAGCTTTGAAGAGAAGTAATTATGTGCAGACGCGCGCTGCGCAACTTTTGGGGATTAGTCGCCGCATCTTGAAATATAAGATGGATAAATATGGTATACCTGCAGATGGCGAAAATTAAAAATTTTTTTTTCTTTCTTGAAGCCTTTTCTTTCTTCAAAAAAATTAACTTTTCCTAATTTTTTCTAACCTTCCTCCGGTCCTTTTCCCGCAAGGAGGGAAAGGGAAATGATATGGCATCCAGGGCAGGTGCAGCAAAGAAACTATTAGTTTTATCAGCAAGTAGAAGGACGGACCTGGTGGCCTGTTACCCTGAAATTATGGTTAAAAGACTCCAAGAGTTTTCTCCGGAAGCAGTCCACTCCGTGGTAATCTGGACCAAAAATCCGGAGAATATGATTAAAGATGGGCTATTAAAGGAAACTTTAAAAAATTATCAGCAGATTTATATCCACCTGACCATCACCGGTATGGGCGGGAGTGAATTTGAACCTCTAATCCCGCCTTGGAAAAAGGTTGGGCAAATGATCGAACCCCTTATTAAAATCGTAGGAAGCCCCCAACGTATATGTTGGAGGTTCGATCCCATCTTAATAGTTAAAGGTGAGGGGAAAAGTTATAGTAATTTCGATTTATTCCCCGAAATAATGGAAAGTATAATTCCTTTGGGCGTCCGCACATGCCGCCTAAGCTGGGTTTCTCCGTATAAAAAGGTAGTGAACCGCTTGGCTGGCCGAGGATGGTACCTGGTGCCCCAGACTTTAACAGAACAGAAAGAACAGGCCAAGAAAATTGCTGATTGGGCCAAGAATAATGGAATGGAAATTTATTTTTGTGCCATGGAAGGTTTTCCCGTCTCGCGCTGTATTGATGGGTATTTATTAAGAGAAATTCATCCGCAAAAATTAGATTGTTCTCTTGAAAAAGATCAGGGACAAAGGCCCCTTTGTGGATGTACGGATAGCTTGGATATTGGCTGGTATTCTCTGAAATGTAAGCATGGCTGCCTTTATTGTTATGCTTGTCCATGAAGTTAAACAGCCCAAGACCTTATTCTAAATGGCTTAAAAGTGGCGGGGTTAGGATATGAAAAATTTCTTGTTTAAATCTCTATTTTCAAGTTTGCAGACTTGGTTAGGTCTGATCATTATCCTGGGGGCAGAAATATTATTGTTTTCCGGCAATTCATTTGTGGCCATTTATTTCACGCCCCTGGTTTGGAGTGGATATATTATTTTCATAGATAGCGTGCTTTATCATCAAAAAGGAACTTCTCTTCTGCAGCGCCCTAAAGAATTATTATTGATGCTCCCCTTGTCCATTCTTTTTTGGCTAATCTTTGAGTTTTATAATTTTTTTATAAAGAATTGGTATTATGTTGGCTTACCCACAGATTTGCTCCGCAGAGGGATCGGTTATGCGTGGGCTTTTGCCACTATTTGGCCAGCCATTCTCTTGACGGCGGAAGCTGTGCAAAACTCTTCTTGGATGGCGCAGCGCAGAATTAAACCTCTGGTCATTAAAAGAAATTATTTATATAGCTCTTTGGCCGGAGGTATTTTTTGCCTCATAATTCCTTTAATCGTTTCTGAAGAACTAGCCCATTACTTGGCGGCTCCAGTCTGGTTAGGGTTTATTTTTTTATTAGAACCGATCAATTACTGGATGGGCAAAAATTCTTTATTCCTGAGGCTTGCTGCCGGAGATCCCCGACCCCTTTATAGCCTTCTCCTTTCTGGTTTCATCTGCGGCATTCTTTGGGAATTTTGGAATTATTGGGCAGGGGCTAAGTGGCATTATTCAGTACCTATCTTAGGCGAGATAAAAGTTTTTGAGATGCCTATTTTAGGTTATTTAGGGTTTCCTCCCTTTGCTATTGAATGTTACACTATGTACTATTTTGTTTATAACCTTTTAATTAAAGCCAAGATTCTTCCAGAGTCTTGATTAGGATAATAAGTTTTTTATGTATTCCGTGAGAAAAATTTTTAGTCCTGACGGTCTGTTAGCCCAAAAGCTGAGTACTTATGAACATCGGCCAGAACAGCAACAAATGGCTGAGGCCGTGGAACGGGCTCTAAAACAAGAACATTTTTTAATAGTGGAGGCCGGAACGGGAACGGGGAAAACGCTGGCTTACCTAATACCCGCTATCCAAAGCGGCCAGCGGATAGTTATTTCCACCGGCACCAAAACTCTGCAAGAACAACTCTTTTTTAAAGATATTCCTTTTCTGCAAAAAGAATTTGGTTGGGAATTTAAAGCTGCCTTTATGAAAGGAAGGAGTAATTACCTCTGCCAAAGGAGGTATAAACTCTTTGCGGCTCAGCCCTTACTCAAGATTTTTGAAGAAATCAACTATTACCCTATAATCAAAAAATGGGTGGGCAGGACGAAGACCGGCGATCGAGCAGAATTAACCGATCTGCCCGAAGATTTGGATTTATGGAAGGAAATTTGTTCCACCAGTGAAACTTGTTTAGGCCAGAAATGCGCAAATTATGACCATTGCTTCATTACCCGCATGCGCCAAGAAGCCGCTGCCGCTGATATTGTTATCGTCAATCATCATTTATTTTTTGCCGACTTAGGATTGCGCCAGAAAGGATATGGAGAGGTTTTGCCAAGGTATGAAGCAGTCATTTTTGATGAAGCTCATCAACTGGAGGAGGTGGCTACCCAATATTTTGGGATGATGGTCAGCAATTACCGTTTGGAAGAATTGGCGCGAGATATGCAACGAGAAATGATCATGAGCCGGCGGTCAGATGGGGAATTAATGAAGCTGGCCGAAGAATTGCTGGGAAATCAGGAAAAATTTTTTAGCTTTTTCCGCACGAACGAGACAAAGTATCGCCTGCAAGAAAAACACTTTTATAGGGAAGTAAAAGAAAGGGCCCAAAAAGTCTTGACCAATCTATCTTCTATATCAGCCCATATAGAAGGAATGAAAGAACCACCAGAAGGTCTGCAAGCTATTAGTCGACGGGCTCAAGATTTGCAAGCAGAACTTTGGGGAATTTGTACGCAAAATGAGGAGAGATTGGTTTATTGGTGTGAGATCCGCGGCCGCGGAGTTTTTTTGCATGCTTCGCCGGTAGAGATAGCTGCGGAGATGAAGGATTATTTATATACCAAAGTGCGGACCATCATATTTACTTCCGCCACCCTTTCGGCGCGGGGCCATTTTAATTTCTTTAAGACCCGCTTAGGATTAACTGATTTAGAGAAAGATAAAATAGAAGAATTGATCTTAGCCTCTTCGTTTGATATGACCCGCCAAGCTTTACTATATTTACCCAAGACATTACCAGATCCCAATGAAGCTAACTTTGTCAATCGAGCGGCGGAAGAGATTTTGGCGATTCTCATGCAAACTAAAGGCCGGGCTTTTGTGTTATTTACAAGCATAAAGAATATGGAAGAAACTTACCGCCTTCTGCGTCCGCGTCTGCCTTTTACTTGCTTCTTGCAGGGAGAACGGCCCAAGAGCGTCCTCATTCAAGAATTCAAAGAAGATGTCCATTCGGTTCTCTTCGCTACCGCCAGTTTTTGGGAAGGGGTAGACGTGAGAGGTGAAGCTTTGAGTTGCGTAATTATAGATCGCCTCCCTTTTTCTTGGCCAAATGATCCCATTATGGAAGCCAGGCTGGAAAAGATCGCTTCGGCCGGCAAAAGCCCTTTTTGGGAATATCAAGTTCCCGGAGCGATTATTCTGCTCAAGCAGGGTTTGGGCCGATTGGTGCGGACGCGCCAAGACCGGGGATTGTTAGCCATTCTCGATCCGCGTCTATGGACTAAAAATTATGGCCGAGCCTTTATAGAAAGCCTTCCTCCTTGCCCATTTACCCATGAGCAAAAGGATATAAGCGCATTTTTTTCCGCTTTGCGTAAGGAATCTTCTTGAGTTTTTAATTTGGCCCCTTCACTAAAAACTTAGCCATTTAATAATTAGGACGCCGTCTCTATGCGGAGAGGCAGGGGTAGTGAGGGAGATCGAAAATAAATTAAGGGCTGGTTGGTAAAAATTGACTAAGAGGGTATTTCATATTATAATTATTTTAGCCGATAAATTTATTAAGTAAATTTGCTAATTTTTCACTTGGCGGTCCACATTTAAGAAAGCGAAAAAATAAAAGTTTAGGGAGGAAACAAAATGGGAAATATTCCCGAAGATGAGCAGATCAAAATACCTGAAATTTTACCACTATTGCCAGTCCGCGATACGGTAATATTTCCTTATATGATACTGCCACTATTTGTCGGGCGGGAAAGTTCTATTAAGGCGGTGGATGAAGCTTTAGCCAAAGACCGGATGATTTTTTTGGCGACCCAAAAAGTGGCCACGGAAGATAATCCTACACCGGCCGGAATTTATACAGTAGGCACGGCGGCCATGATTATGAAAATGCTCAAACTTCCTGATGGGCGAGTGAAGATTTTAGTGCAGGGGATAGCCAAAGGTATTATTAAAGAGTACATTCAGGAAAAACCCCTTTTCGTCGTGCGCATCCAACGAGTAATAGAACCACCCCTAGAAGAAATTTCTCTGGAAGCCGAAGCGCTCATCCGGACAGTAAAGGAACAGAGCGAAAAAGTTCTTTCTTTAAAAGGTATCCTTTCCCCGGATGTTTTAGCCATTTTGGATCAGATCGAGGATCCTGGTAGGTTGGCCGATCTGGTCGCTTCCAATTTGAAGTTGAAGATTGAGGAAGCCCAGAAGATCTTAGAAACTTTCCATCCGCTGCAGCGTTTGAAAAAGGTAAATGAATATCTGGCTAAAGAAGTGCAAGTGTCGACAATGCAAGCCAAGATTCAATCGCAAGCGCGAGAGGAGATGAGCAAGACGCAGCGGGAATATTTCTTACGGGAGCAGTTAAAAGCTATTAAAAATGAATTAGGTGATATCGACGAAAAGACGCAAGAAATTAACGAACTGCGTGAAAAAATCAAGAAAGCTAAAATGCCCCCGGATGTAGAGAAGGAAGCTAACAAACAACTCAATCGCTTAGAACAGATGCATCCGGAGTCGGCCGAGGCTACTATTGTGCGCACTTATTTGGATTGGCTGGTGGAACTACCTTGGAGTGTAAGCACGGTAGATAATTTAGATATAAAGAAGGCTAAGCAAGTTTTAGATGAAGATCACTATGATTTAGAAAAAGTTAAAGAGCGTATTTTAGAGTATTTGGGAGTTAGGAAACTAAAAGAGAGGATGAAAGGGCCTATTCTTTGCTTTGTCGGCCCGCCCGGGGTAGGGAAAACTTCTCTGGGCAAATCTATAGCCCGAGCCTTAGGCAGGAAATTCACCCGGATTTCTTTGGGAGGGATTAGGGATGAGGCCGAGATTCGGGGCCATCGCCGCACTTACATCGGAGCTTTGCCCGGCCGTATAATTCAGGGTATAAAAAATGCAGGCTCAAATAACCCAGTTTTCATGCTGGATGAGATTGACAAAGTGGGGACAGATTTCCGTGGAGATCCTTCGGCTGCTCTTTTAGAGGCCCTTGATCCCGAACAGAATTTTGCCTTCAGCGATCACTATCTGAACGTGCCTTTTGATCTTTCTAAGGTAATGTTCATTACGACAGCTAATATTCTTGATCCTATTCCCCCGGCCCTCAAAGACCGCATGGAAGTCATTAATCTGGCTGGCTATACCAGCGAAGAAAAATTAAAAATCACCAAACAATTTTTGTTGCCCCGCCAGCTGGAAGAGAATGGAATTAGTAAAGAGATCCTTTCTATAAGTGACGAAGCCATTCTCAAAATAATTTCTGAATATACCAAAGAGGCTGGCGTCCGTAATTTGGAGCGGGAAATAGCGGCTATTTGTCGCAAGGTAGCGCGGAAGATTGCGGAAGATGAGAAAGGGCCTTTCCATGTTACGGCCTTGAACCTGCATAAGTACCTTGGCCCACCTAAATATTTGTCTGATGATGAACTGGAGACTAATGAGATTGGCGTAGCCACAGGTTTAGCTTGGACCTCCGTAGGCGGAGAAATTCTGCATGTGGAAACCACCACGATGAAGGGTAAAGGTAATCTTACCCTTACGGGTCATTTAGGCGATGTAATGAAAGAGTCGGCTCAAGCTGCCCTCAGCTATGCCCGCTCGAAGAGCAAAGAATTTAATCTCGATCCAGACTTCTATGAGAAACTCGATGTGCATATCCATGTACCGGCCGGGGCTATTCCGAAAGACGGTCCCTCAGCGGGAGTAACTATGGCTACTTCTCTTATATCGGCCTTGACCAGAATACCCGTGCGTAAAGATGTAGCTATGACTGGAGAAATTACCCTGCGCGGCAGGGTACTGCCCATCGGGGGTTTAAAAGAGAAAACCCTGGCGGCCTTGCGGGCTAAAATAAAGAACATAATTATTCCTGAGC
The DNA here is from genome assembly GCA_964484485.1 of uncultured Syntrophaceae bacterium. Classification (GTDB taxonomy): domain Bacteria; phylum Desulfobacterota; class SM23-61; order SM23-61; family SM23-61; genus CAZAGD01. Next base: position 28,557 of record CAZAGD010000174.1, on the reverse strand, counting down.
AGAATAGGAAAGACTTGGAAGAAATTCCCGCCTATATTCGGCGTAAAGTGAACTATTATTTTGTAAAGAATATGGATGAGATTCTGAAGATCGCTTTGGTCCCGCAAAAAGCGGAAACTTCTCCAGAATTTCCTAAAGGAGGAAAGGAAGAAAAGAAAGATAGGCTGGAATCTCATTCCCTTCCTTTACCTGTATAATCCATCATCGCGGATGGCTTAGTGGAACTTCGAGAACTCGGTGAATTTGGCCTTATAGCCAGAATAAAAGAAAAGCTTCCTCCGCAGGCCCAAAGCGTGATTAAAGGGATTGGAGATGATGGAGCTATTTGTTCTTTGGGCAAGGACAAAGCGCTCGTTTCTACCGTGGATCTCTTAGTGGAAGGGATCCACTTTGACCTTACCTATACCTCTCCTTATTTTTTAGGGCGCAAATCATTAGCGGTCAATCTAAGTGATCTAGCGGCCATGGGAGCTAAACCGCTCTATGCCTTAATTTCTATAGCCCTGCCTAATCGTTTAAAAGTAGAGTTCGTCGACGAGTTTATTTCCGGCTTTTTGGAGGTGGCCAAAGAAAATGAGGTATCCTTGATCGGCGGAGATACTTCGGCCTCTCCGGATAAACTTTTTATTTCCGTAACCCTTTTGGGAGAAGGAGCAAAAGAGAAGCTGGTCTGTCGGCAAGGAGCTTTAGTAGGGGATGATATATACATTACCGGGACTCTGGGAGACTCTCTTTGGGGCCTGAAGATTTTGCAACAGAACAAAGGAGAACCTTTTTCCGCGGCAGAATCTTTTTTAGTATCCCGCCACCTAAATCCAACAGCTCGGGTAAAGGAAGGGCAGATCATCGCCCAGAGAAATCTGGCCCACGCGATGATCGATGTAAGCGACGGCCTCTTATCAGATCTGGGGCATATATGCACGGAGAGCAAAGTAGGAGCTACTATTTGGGTCGAAGAAATTCCTTTATCTTCCTCATTAAAGAGATTGGCGCAAGACAAAGGAGAGCCGCCCTGGAAAATTGCTTTAATGGGGGGAGAGGATTATGAACTTCTCTTTACCGCCCCCGCCGAGAAGGCTGTCGAAATTCAGGATTTGAATAAAGAATGGGATTGTGGCGTTACCAAAATTGGCCAAATAGAAATTTTAGCGCATGGTTTGGTAGTCAAAAATGCCCATGGAGTAATAGATATTAACCAATGCCGGGGATATGACCATTTTGCCAAAAGTTTTCTTCCTCCTTTGGAACCTTCCCAGAGGTGAAAACCTTTGGATATTGAAGCGCCTTTAAGATTTTACCTCCTTTTCTTCCTTTTTTGGGGGCTAGTCTTCTTCACTTTAGCGGAGGCAGCCCTCTTTGGTTTGGGACGTCTGGGCTTAAAAAAATTAAAAGATACAAATCATCCTGCCTATTCCCTTTTAGAACGTCTGCATAGTTCTCCCCGCCGCTTAATAATTTCTCTCCTCATTGGCAACGAAGCTATGAATGTGGCCATTACTTCTTTAGCCTGTGCCTTATTCATCAGTTTTTGGGGAGAAGCCGGGAAATATATAACCATCCCGCTTGTGATTTTTACCATCCTTCTTTTTGGGGAGGTTATCCCAAAAACGATAGGAGTTAATTATGCTCCTAGAATAGCTCCCGTACTGGCTGGAGCAGTGGCCCAATACATGTCTCTTATAGTTCCTTTACGCTGGCTCTTGGAATCAGTGGTCATCGTTTTGATGAAAATTTTCCGCATCCGCATGGAATTTTCCCCACCGCCTTTGACGGAAGAAGTCTTTAAAGAATTGGTAAGTTCTGGGCAAAAAGAAGGAAGCCTGGAAGCCGAAGAAAAAGATTTAATCTTCAAAGTTTTTAAATTTACGGACCAAACAGTGAGAAATATTATGACACCTCGAGAAGCAGTTTTCGCCCTGCCCATAACCGCTAAGATGGAAGAGGTGATAGAGGCCTTAAAAGAACATCGCTTTTCCCGCATACCGGTTTATACGGGAGACTTAGACCATATCACCGGCATCCTTTATGCCAAGGATCTTTTGCGCATGCGGCGGCCGGAAGGAGGATTACGACCTCTTTTAAGAAGGGCTTATTTTGTCCCCGTGAGCAAAAAGTTAGACGATTTATTCTGGGAAATGCGCAAGCAAAAAATCCATTTGGCGGTGGTGGTAGATGAATTTGGGAGGTTAGCTGGCGTAGTTACGCTGGAAGATTTATTAGAAGAACTCTTTGGCGAGCTATATGACGAGCTTGATTTTGAAAGGCAGAGGCGGAGGAAGAAGAGAGAAAGAAGATGATTCCTTACTTTAGTTTGGGAACAGTTATTTTTATTTTTTTAATATTCGAAGCATTTTTTTCTGGGGCGGAGATTGCTTTAGTAGCGGCTAATCGCAAGAAACTCGGTTCCTTAACGAAAAGTAATTCCCGGATGTCTCGTTTAGCCCAAAAGATTATCCAAGAACCTGCTTGGTTTCTTTCCACCACATTAGTAGGCAGTAACCTGATGGAGGTGGCTAATACAGCAATAGTGACTTCTATCCTGATTAGTTTTTATGGAAATAAAGGAGACCTCTATGCTTTCCTTCTGCTCACTCCTTTGATTCTCGTTTTTGGAGAAATATTTCCCAAAAGCCTTTTTCAAGCCAAAGCAGATAAGTGGATTTTAAAGATTGCCCCCTTAATTTGGTTTTTTTCGATTGTTTTATTTCCCTTAGTTTGGTTAATGTCCAGAATGACGACTTTAGTATTAGGGGTATTGCGCTTAAAAAGGGGTGAGAGCCCTTTTCTTACCCGGGAAGAACTGCAACTTATTTTACAAGCGGAAGGCGAGCAATCCGATATGAAGCCCTTGGAAAAATATATGATTCACCGCATTTTTAGGTTCTCGCAGACACGCGCAAAAGAGGTTATGATTCCTTTAGTGGATGTGGTGGGTTTAGAAGAAAATGCCACTATCGGCGAGGCCTTGGACCTAACCAGGAAGGAAAATTATTCCCGGTACCCAGTTTTTCGCGAAAGGGTGGATAATATAATTGGCCTCTTGCATAGTTTTGATCTCCTCCTGTTGTCCAACAAAGAAGGAACTATTCAAGCTCTCGTCCGCCCCATCTCCTTTTTTCCAGAAACTAAGCCTATTGATGAGATTTTGCGGGAAATGCAAAAAAATCAGGAATCGATGGCGGCCGTAGTGGATGAATATGGAGGAACAGTGGGCATTGTGACTGTGGAAGATATCCTGGAGGAAGTAGTTGGTGAAATCGAAGATGAATATGATGCAGCTCAACCACTCTATAGAAAAGTTGGCCCTAAAAAATTTATCGTTAATGCGCGCATGGAAATTGACCATTTAAATGAAGCCTTAAAAATCAACCTCCCCAAAGAAGATTATGAAACTCTGGCCGGATTTATCTTGGAGAGATTAGGGCGTATTCCCTCTGGAGGAGAAAGCTTTCGCTATCAAGATATTTTATTCGAAGTACTCAAGTCCGATGAGCGTTCCATCTCCGAAGTTTTAATAACTTTAAAATAATGATATATTAAATTTTAATTTTTACATGCCTAACCTTTCTCGGCGAGCCCGAAGGTCGCGGCCATGGCGCAGGGAGGTTTCCATGTCGCTACGCTCATGGCCATAACCTGAACCCACTTCCTGATGTGGCCTCTTGGAGAAGAAGAGTAGTTCAGTTATTTTGGGGAAATGGGAAGGTTAGTATATTTTGGGCAAGAGGGGGTGAAGAAAATGAATGTCGATTATCTAAAGAAGCTTTTGCAAGATGTGCAAAAAAAGAAAATTTCTATAGAAAAAGCGATGCAAGAATTAAAAACCCTTCCTTTCGAAAAAATCGATTGCGCGACCATAGACCATCATCGTCCGCTCCGCCAAGGTGCTCCGGAGACTATTTTTGGGGAAGGGAAAACAGCAGAACAAATCCTGGCCATTATGGAAAAAATGGTCGAGAAAAAAAATAATGTCCTGGTCACGCGATTAGATCGGGATAAGGTATCCAAAATAAAAAAAGTATTTCCCCGGATCAAGTATTATCCGCAATCTCGGGTATTGACCTTATTAAACCACCCGATCAAAATAAGTGGGCGAGGAACTATTTTGGTGGTTTGTGCGGGAACATCCGATATTCCAGTGGCCGAAGAAGCTATCATTACGGCCCAGATGTTGGGGAATAAAGTAGATCATCTTTATGACGTAGGCGTAGCGGGCATCCATCGCCTGATGAGTCAAAAAGAAAAACTCTTAGATGCCCAGGTTTTGATCGTTGTCGCCGGAATGGAAGGGGCTTTACCTAGCGTGGTGGGCGGTTTGGTAGACCGTCCGGTAATTGCCGTGCCGACGAGCATAGGTTATGGAGCCAATTTCGGAGGAATTGCTCCTTTGCTCACTATGTTGAATTCTTGCGCCTCTGGAGTGGCTGTGGTAAATATCAATAACGGCTATGGAGCGGCTTATGTGGCCAGTCTAATTAATAGGTGATCTTCTCCCTTATTCCCATGGCGGCCCATTCCTAAACATGCGCAGAGGGTGAGGTTGAATTTATATTATCCTTCTATAGCTATGAGGTATAGGAGAGATTTTTAGAAAGGGGTAAAGATGAAGATTCTTTATTTCGATTGTTTTTCAGGGATAAGCGGTGATATGGCCCTAGCGGCTCTTCTCGATCTGGGGCTTCCGCAAGAGAAATTACGAGAAGAATTAGCCAAACTGGGGTTAGCGAATTATTCTCTCCATGTGTTTCCGGGCCAGCGCCAAGGCGTTAAGGCTTTAGGATTGGAGGTAAAAGTTGGGCTCCAAAAAGAGGATCATCGCCATTTCAGTGATATTCGCGCCTTAATAGAAAAAAGTTCTTTATCGCCTGAGATTAAAAAACTGAGCTTAGCTATTTTCCAGCGGGTGGCCGAAGCCGAAGCCAAGATTCATAATCAAAATATAGAAGAAGTCCATTTTCATGAAGTGGGGGCGGTAGATTCTATTGTGGACATTGTGGGCGTAGCTATAGGTATTGATTTTTTCCGTCCAGATAAAATTTTTTCTTCGGAGCTGCCCGTAGGCAGAGGGTTTGTAAATTGTCAGCATGGTCGCCTGCCTCTACCTGCTCCAGCCACAGTAGAGATTTTAAAAGGATACCCATTAAAAGGTGTCTCCTTAGAAGAAGAACTGGTAACGCCAACTGGGGCGGCAATTATTGCTACCTTAAGTGAAGGAGTAAGTGGGCTGCCTAATATGAAGATAGAGAAGATTGGCTATGGCCTGGGGCAAAAAGATTTTCCAGATCGGCCTAACCTTTTGCGACTTTTTTGGGGAGAAGCTTGGAAAGTTTATCTCGCGGATCGCATCTTTATTTTAGAAGCGAACATTGATGATATGAATCCGGAGTTTTATGGCTATCTGATGGAAATTCTGTTTGCCGCTGGTGCTTTGGATGTGTCTTTGAGTCATTTAATTATGAAAAAAAATCGTCCAGGAACATTATTGCGCGTCATCGCTCAAGAACAAGATTTAGATAAACTAATCGAGCTTATTTTGCGGGAATCTACTACTTTGGGTGTGCGTTTCTATGAAGCTGAGCGTAAGAAGCTGCCTCGAGAGATAATAGAAGTTGAAACTAAATATGGTAAGGTGCGGGTAAAGGTATCTGGAGATTGGCATTTCCAGCCGGAGTACGAAGATTGCAAAAGAATTGCTTTGGAAAGAGGGATTCCTATTCAAGAGGTGTATAAAGAAGTTTTAAAAAAGGGCCTATGAGCTTGAATAAGGGATAAGAGGAGTTTTTTATGAACATAGATTGGGAAAAAGTTAAAGCAGAGGCCGTAGAGATATTGAGCAAGTATGTGCAAATCGAAACTACTAACCCTCCAGGTAAAGAACTTGCTGGAGCTATTTTTTTGGAAGAACTTATAAAGAAAGAAGGGTTGCCGGTGCAAGTATTAGAATCTGCGCCTGAAAGAGGAAATGTTTTTTCCATAATGAAAGGAAATGGAGAGCTCTTGCCGCTGATCCTTTTGCATCATATAGATGTGGTTCCCGCCGAGGCTGAAAAATGGAAACATCCTCCCTATTCTGGAAAAGTGGAAGATGGCGAAATTTGGGGCAGAGGCACTCAAGATTGCAAGTCATTAGGAGTAGTTGAGCTGATGGCTTATTTTTTGTTGGCCCGCGAGGGTTTTAAACCCCGGCGAAGTATTGTTTATTTAGCTACGGCTGACGAAGAAGCCGGCGGCAAATGGGGAGTAAAGTGGCTTTGGGAAAATCATCCGCATTTAATGCAGGCCGAGTATGTGATTAATGAAGGCGGAGGTCTCGGGATGATCCTTGGTCAGCGTCATGTTTATACTTGCCAAACCGCCGAAAAGGGAATTTGTTGGCTTAAGCTTACTTTCCGGGGGAAACCCGGCCATGGATCTGTGCCCCATGACGATAATTGTGTGGTAAAAATGGCTAAGGCGATTGAAAGAATTGCTAAGTATCGCTCTCCTCTGCAGCGGACTTCGACCACAGAAAATTTCATTAAGGGCGTGGCCGAGGAATTAAATTTTCCGCGTTCCTTTTTAACTAAGCAGCTTTTAAACCCGCTCTTATCGAGCAGAGTAGAAAAATACATAGGCGATGCCGGTTTGCGGGGTATGGTGGGTGCTATTCTGCGTAATACTTTTGTGCCTACGGTGGTGCAGGCGGGGCAAAAGACCAATGTTATTCCCAGTGAATGTTCTTGCCAGGTAGATTGTCGTATCCTTCCGGGCGTGGAACCGGAGATGGTGAGCAGAGAGATAAACGAATTACTCGCCGATTTAAAAGATTATGAAGTAGAAATTATGGAAACTTCTCCTGCTTCGGAATCTCCCATAAATAATCCCTTGTATGCATCAATTGGAAAAGTATTAAAAAAACTGGATCCGCAAGCCAAACTATTGCCCACCATGCTCACCGGGGCCACCGATTCCAGATTTTTCCGAAATAAAGGGGTGGTGGCTTATGGGTTTCAGCCTATGACGCCCGTAGAGAAACTTTCAGAATTTTTAGGGCGAGTGCATGGGCATGATGAAAGAATTTCGGCAGATTGTCTTCTCTTTGGGATCAAGGTGCTTTACGAATTACTAAAAGATTTTTGCGCCTAAATAGATTCTACTTGTTTACATAATTAAGACACAACTTGAATGGGGAATTAGCAAAAATTTTTAAAAAGGAAGGATGAAAAAATGGAATTTCATAGAACTTATCAAGTGCGTTTCCCAAAAGGAATTCATTTTGGGCTGGGCATGGCGGAAAAAACCGGAGAGATAGTTCGCCACTTTGGAGCTAAAAAGGTGCTGGTGATTACCGATAAAAACCTGGAAGCTTCAGGGATAATTTCTAAAATTTCTAAAAGCATAAATGATACCGGCTTGACTCCGGTTTTATATGACCAGGTGGTAACCGAACCAACAACGGATTATGTGGAAGAAGCGCTAAACATTTACCAAAGGGAAAAATGTGATTTAGTCATCGGATTGGGCGGGGGCAGTTGTTTAGATGCGGCTAAAGGAGTAGCCCTTTTGGCGACAAATGGCGGTAAGCTGCAAGATTATGAAGGGCGGGGGAAAGTTAAAAAAGCCAAAGCTCCCCTCATTGCTATTCCTACTACAGCTGGTACAGGCTCAGAAGTAAGCTGGGGTGCTGTTTTTACCGATAAGAAGCGGCAGGTTAAATTTATCGTGCACAGTCCGCTCCTTATTCCCGAAGAAGCAATTGAAGATCCCCTCTTGACTTTATCCATGCCGCCATCCATCACCGCTTCTACTGGCATGGATGCTTTAACTCATGCCATCGAAGGGTTTATTTCCTGGCGGGAAGCTAATTTGGGCTATGGTCCACCGCCTTTGACTCATTATTTTGCTCTTCCCGCAATAGAATTGATCAGTCAGAACTTACGTCAAGCCTGGGCCAATGGCCGAGATATCTCTGCGCGCAGTAATATGCTTTTAGGACAGCTGCTGGCCGGGTTTACTTTTGGTAATACGGGAACTGCCTTGGCCCATGGAATGGCTCGACCTTTGGGGGCTTATTTTCAGGTGCCCCATGGTTTAGCCAATGCTATCGTTCTCCCCCGAGTTATGGAATATACTTGGGTAGCTGCCCCAGAAAAGTTTGCCCAAATAGCGCGGGCGATGGGGGAAGATATTTCGGGCATTTCTATGATCGAAGCTGCGGAAAAAGCAGTGGAAGCAGTGAAAAAACTTTGCCGCGATATTCGTATTCCGCGGTTGAGTGATTTGGGAATAAACAGAGAAGATTACCAAAGGGTCATCGAGCAAATGGCTAAAGATGGCCTGGATTCAGGCACCCCGCAAGTAAACCCCCGTCGACCAACTGAAAAAGAGATTGTCGAACTTTTCAATTTGATATATTCTTAGAGATAAGGTTAAAATAAAAAATAAGAATAAAAAAATTTTTTCTGAACACTAATCACTAACTACTGCAAACTTTTTTCAGTGTGGGGGCATAGCTCAGCTGGGAGAGCACAGCGTTCGCAACGCTGGGGTCGTGGGTTCGAATCCCATTGCCTCCACCATTTAATTTATAAATTTATCTGAAATCAAAAATCAACCTCCCTTCTTTCTTTTTTCCAAAAGAGTTTGTCGCAAAATAGGAAGGATAGCTTTATCCTTCTCAAAACTTGTCTCTTCCTTTACCTCAATCAGTTTTTCAAGTGAGAGAACTTTGAGTCGCAAGTTGCCAATTTCTATTTCCCCAGAATAAGGAAGTAAATCCGCATAATTCCATCCAGCTCCGATCGTTCCTAATAGGTCTAACGGCCCAAAACGAGTCATAAGAAGATGATGACCAGGAGAAGAAAGGCTTATTATATTCGGCTTCAACTGGTCTTCCTCTCGACCTCGATAGTAGGCTTCCAGTTCTTGAAGAGCTGACATTAGGTAAAGAAGATTTTCCTGAGTTTGAGAATGAACAATGTCAAGATCAAAAGTGGTTACAGGAGCGCCGTGAAGGACGGCACAAACCCCTCCTACAATAATAAAATCTACCTGGTAGTTATGAAGAGTTTCGAGAAGCGCTTTAAAATCATATGTGGGGGATACCACTCTTAAGCCTCATAATAGAATGAATGGTTTGCTGCAATATTTGCAGGCGTTCCGCCGGGGTCAAAGAAAGCATCCAGCGGATGAGGGTTAGGTCCACGCCACTTTCGCTATAAAGTGGCTCATTTCCCGCCGAAGAATGATCGGTAAAATTTAATGTTTTAATTTTATCGCTACTCATGAGACCACTTTCTTTAACTGTTGAATTAAACTTGAATTAGAAAATAACACAATTTTTTTGTTTGGGCAAGAAGAACAACTTGCTTTGTGGAATCCATCACTGAAGGTTGGGCAAAGTATTAAATTAAGGGGGATCGGGGGGTTAGAACATTATGCTACGAATTATACTTAGCAAGCGACAAAGCCTTAGGCTAAGAATTAAATTCGGCAAGGGGCAAGCCCTTGCCCTTCATCAATACTCCTTAGGATTATTTAATAGGGACAAGACTTCCCAAGGGGACCAAAGGAAGTTTCCCCTCTCCTTTCCTTCTCGCCAGCGGAGAGAGGCGTGGTGAGGTATTACATAATTAAAAGGGATCATGGGGAAGGCGAATTATTTAATTAATTGGTGTTAAAATTGAATAAAGAAGTATTGCGTAAAGATAAAAAATTTGTTATTTTGCGGTAATAGAATAAATAAGATTTGGCGATATTATATTTATTTAAGAATAATAGAAGAGCCTATGAAAAATCAAATAAATAGAGAAAAAATCTTGGCTTTGATACAAGAATTTCTGCATGGCGAAAAAGAAATAATTTTTGCCTATGCTTACGGCTCTTTCTTAAAGGATGAAGAATTTAGAGATATTGATTTAGGAATTTTCTTGAAGAATCCCGGAGAAAATCCTTACGTAATAACCTCCCAAATAAAAGTCGGTTTGTCTCAGCAGGCAAAAAAGCAAGGCTTGCATTTACCTCCCGATTGCTTGGATGTGCAAATAATAAATCAAGCCCCTTTCACCTTCTTAAGGCGGATTTTTAAAGAAGGGAAACTCCTTTTAGATCGAAATCCTGATCTACGGACAGACATTATTGAGAAGGTATCTTTAAAATACCGAGAATGTGCTGGGTTGTTAGCCGAGGCGGCATTGCTATGAAAGTCGATAAGGAAAAGATACAAAGATACCTCATGGAGATCAAAAGCCGACACCATGAACTCGAAGAGTTATTGGGTAAAAAAAAGGATGTGGATATTCTAAGTGAGCCTTGGTTAGTGAAAGGAATTAAATATTCTTTAATTGAAATTGCAGAAGCGATGGCTAATACTCTGCAGCATCTGCTGGCTAAAGATTTTGGTGAGGCTATGGTGGGGTATATAGAGACCATAATCCGCGCTGGTGAAAGTAAAATTATTTCTGAGTCTCTTTCTCAGAAGCTTAAGCCTTTTTTTGACTTCCGCAATTCTTTAATCCATCGTTATTGGTTCATTTCTGATGAGAAGCTGCTCGCTTTAATTAGAGAAAATAATAATGACTTTCTGATTTTTATAGAAGAAATTACCAACTACCTTAAAAAACACCATTCTGGCAATTCCAAAGAAAATTAGGTTTGTTATTACTCGGAGCAATTAAATATTTGCACTTATCCCCTTCATCCTCCCCCGTGGTCGGGTGTCAGTATGACAGTGTCGGAACGACAATCGTTCCGATTCGTTCCGACTCTTATCGACTTTCCCCAATGAAATTGGGTCGTAATTACACATAAGAAATAAAACCAAATGCGGCAAGGGACAAGGTCTTGCCCTACGTTTGAGGTTTTTTAAATTTCTCGTAGGGCAAGCCCTTGGGGCTTGCCGAAACCCGCATTAAGATGTCATTTATTTAATGCTCCCAATAATAACGTATATATAAACTAAAGTTGATGAGTTGAGAGGTATTGGTTAATAGCCTGGCGAGCCCTAATCACAGATTCGCGCGTCGGTATACCGGCTAGGTCCAAAACTTCTTCGGCATGCTGTCGAGCATCACGGGCGCCTCCTGATCCTAAGCTCACGCCCATCATGCGCATCCGAAAAGCTTCCGCAAATCCTTCTCCTGGTCCTTGGCTTGAGCCACTATAATTAATAGCCAAACGGAACCTATCCCAAAGCCCCCTATCTTCACCGGTGTGGGAATCATTATGCCGCTGATTACGACCATTGCTGGTAAGTTCTTGCCAATAATTTACTTCTTGTCTATATTGCTCCGCTCCAGCATCTCCCTCGGGAAAATCAGATCTTTGTCGAGGACACCATTGAAAAATATGTCCATATTCGTGATAAATAGTTGAAGCCACGTTGTTGGTATTAGCAAATGACTCTTCTATTTGTTGACAGGAGGGGTTAATGGAAACAATGTTCTGCCTGTGATTGCACCACGGCCTATTGAGAGCAGCAAAAGCTACACAAATTCCATTGCGATGTTCTTGAGGAATGTTGCTATCATGACAGCGTGGCCAGTTTGCTCCCCCAGTTGTCACCCCGGTTGCCCCTGGTACCATGCCCACTCTAAAATCCAAATAGATAGACCGGATAGGCATCATGCGCATAAATTCGATTGAGAAAATCATGAGTGTGCGGATAAGAAAATTTCGCCAGATGGGATCAAGGTTATAAACGTGGAAGGTCCAATTTGTATCAGTCCGATGGGCATCAAAATTTAGCTCTCTGCGGCCATTAGCAAGTCTGTTTAAATAACTTAGAGGCAAACGTAATGTAGTAACCGGCCCCCAGGTGGCTGGATTAGCAGGATCTATTTGAGAGACTCCATTGATCTCCTGCCTGTAGGTTTGGATATCTGCCTTAGAGAGTTCACGCAATCTCTGGGAGGAGCTGATTTGGTTAGGTCTAAAAATGGCCAGATAAATATCCCTATTTCTTCTCTGAGCCACTGTATATCGCGGCCAATTTCTCATTTCATCAGGCGATGGACATGCGAGGGCAACTGGGGAAGGACTGGCGAGAGATGTAGAGATTGAGCGGGGCACATCAAAAAAATAATGTTCTTCTTGACAAACCTGCAACTCGACATCGGCCAGATCGTCAGCACAACATTGCTGGGCAGGGTCACAGGTATCAATAGCAAAATATCCTGTATTTGTTGAACAATGGCCACAAGTCATTATTTATTTTTCTCTGTGCTTTATTAAAAAAGAGTTTTGAAAATATTCATCAAATAAACGCTGTTTTTAGAGGAAAGACATTTAACTATTGTTAAAGCGTTACGCCTAGGTTTATCCTTTGCTTGCATCGGCAACCCACAAGGGATTGCCCTACGTATACTTATTCATATCTTGCTTAAAAAATTAGGCTTTATGCCTATGACGTAGGGCATTTATAGTTGCTTCGTCAATTTCTGCATTCTTTGGTAATCCCTGATCTTCTTGAAAAGTCTCCAGAGCGCGCCGCAATTCATCATCCATTTCTTCGCCTCCCATGCCAGCTTTATATCCCAAGTTGTTAAGGCGGCTCCTAACTCCGCTTATGTATTCCGGGGGGTTTAAATAGCCAATTCTTATATTAAATTCATGATTATCGATTATTAAAATTCCTTCTTTTCCTTGGGGAGGAATAGGAATTTTTAAACAACCTTCTCCGTCAGACGTTCCTTGCGAGATTCTTCCCCCTACCTGAAGGGTAAAGGGCTTATTGGCTAAAGGTTCTCTGTTTTCATTAAATAGTTGCAAATGAAGGTAAACTGGCACTCCTTTGCGGCGGAATTTGTGCCGGTTGTCAGTAGCAGCCTCTTCTTCTTTAGTTTGTAACTCGGGGATAACAATTTGATCCCCAGGATAGAGAACATGAAGATTCGGGCGGCTTTGTTTTAGTTGAGCATTAGCAGGGTCATTCCATATCGTTTCCGGGTTAAAGCCATATTTCAAAGAAATACTGGCTAAACATTCGCCTTGGTGAACATTATGAATCTTTAGAGGTGGCAAAGAGTTACCTCATCGAAATGCAGGTATTTTATATAAATCTTGAAGCTTCAATTAAACTTTTTAATAACATATTCTCTACGAAAATTACAACAAAATAGTAGCCCTACCACAAAAGATGTCTATTTTTACTGGCTATAGATAGGAGCGCACACAATGGCCACTTAGCCAATCGAGGATTTTTAATCATCTCCTTCACCTTGTCCTGTGGAGTATTTAAACTTAATCACCAAGCAAGTCCTCTTCTCATTTAGACTATTTCCTAATTAATAAATAGCTAACTTTGGGGAAGAGACTAGAGGCAGGCCTTCATGCAGAATCATGAGGCAGTGGCTCTTCCCCAGGTGCGGGCGGATTTAGGAGCTTGGTTATCTTGCTAAGTTTAACGGTCCGCCCGCCCTTGGCGGAAAATCGCTGGTGAGTTTTGCCCATCTTCTTTTCGTGCCGCTGCTTCTTCATTCAGTCTTGCCTCTGACCCTTGCTCACCATGGTGACCCACTCTCTTTGGAGAGAGGTGAAAGTTAGGGGACACAAAGGTTAAACGAGGCGAGTAACATCCTCGGCTACTTTCGGGAAATTTTGATACATCATTACGTCATGGCCCGGGAAGATCAAATCTAAAGAAGCAGCTTTAGCGCGCAGTTTGTCAAATGATTGCAGCCAAGCGGGCAAATCGGTAATTAAACAGCTGGGGTTGTCGTCTTTAAAGCTGCGGGCAATATGGGCACAATCGGAAGCTACAATAGCTATTCCTTTGGCGGTATTAACTGCTACAGCCTGCAGGCCGATAGTATGACCTGGAGCAAAGAGAAGTTCTATACCCGGAAGTAGTTTTTCATCACCGCAGACTAAACGCAGCCGATCCGTTCCTTCTAAATCAGCGAGGGCTTTATTGGCCAGCGGATCGGCTACGCGAGCAAAGGGAGGCCTCTTGGCCAGTGGATTTTTAATCCAAAAATCGTATTCCTTTTTCTGCACATAAAATGTAGCTTTAGGAAAGGCCTTGGGGAACATTTCCATGCCGCCGACGTGGTCAAAGTGAATATGGGTAATGACGACCTTTTTTACAGTTTCCGCATTAGCTCCAATGCGCGCTAAAACATCCACAGGATTTACGAAACCTTTCAATTTCCTGTGTGTGGCTAAAGTCACCCCGCAGCCAGCATCTACCACCACAAATCCATCCTTTCCCTTGATCGCCCAGAGATAATAGTAACGGTCGATATCTTGATCCCAACCTTCCATCCATAAAACCATAGCCAACTTGCTGGTGAATGGACCGGCATATTTGAGGGCGTAGATTTCATATTGCGGGTCAGAACCGGCAGCATGAGCTGGGGAAACTACTTTAGAAAATATTGGGGAAAGATGTTCACTAATGGCCGCTGCTCCTAAAATGGTAACACCTGTCTTCAAAAAATCTCGTCTATAAAGTTCCATCGTCCTCTCCTCCTTTCTTTTTAATTTAGGGAATAAAAAATTATTAATCGGAGCAATTAAATATTCACCCTTATCTCCCTTACCTTCCCCCAATGGTCGGGTGTCAGTATGACAGTGTCGGAACGACAATCGTACCGATTCGTTCCGACTCTTATCGACTTTCCCCAATGAAATTGTGTCGTAATTACACATAAGAAATAAAACCAAATGCGGCAAGGGACAAGCCCTTGCCCTACGTTTGAGGTTTTTTAAATTTCTCGTAGGGCAAGCCCTTGGGGCTTGCCGAAACCCGCATTAAGATGTCGTTTATTTAATGCTCCCATTAATAATTATTGTTTAAAGGACATTTTGGAAACAAAGATTTTCTCATCAGTTCGTGGCTTCCAGTTTAAGCGCGCGCTCACTCCGTAAATATCCATCTGCTGATAGGCAAAGGCCCAAGGCACTTCTTCTTGAATTAACTGAGAAGCTTGCGTATATATCTGTTGTCTTTTTTGTTTATCCATAATACTTCGGCCTTGGTCGATCAACTCGTCTAATTTGGGGTTAGTGAAATGGGATAACACCTGACCGGTGCGGAGGAGTGGAAATAGAGTAGCATCGGCGTCAAAAGTAGCCCCTCCCCAACCCAACAAATAAGCTGGACCTCCTTTATGAGCATACAGCATAGCCATATGCGTGCCAAATTCGTTAATCCGGGCTTTGGCGTTGATCCCAATTTTACGTAAATCTCCTACTACGGCCTCGGCCACTTCTTTATCGTTTAGATAGCGGCCAGTTGGCGAATTAATGGTTAAATCGAAGCCCTGGGGGTAACCTGCCTCCGCCAAGAGTTTCTTTGCTTTCTCCGGATCATATGAGTAAGGCTTAAATTGGGGATCATACCCAAAATGATATTTGGTAAAAATGCTTCCCAACTTTAGGCCATTACCTTCGAGAACTTTTTTAATAATAGTGTCCAAGTCAATGGCATGAGCAATTGCCTGGCGCACTCTCTTATCGGCCAAGGGGCCTCCTTGCCTATTATCAAAGGCAATGAAAATTACCCGCGAGCTGGGAACTTTAGCCACCGAGGATCGTCCTTTCCAATCCATAAGCCTAGCCAAGTGTGGAGGAATGTTTACGATTACGTCTAATTCCTGTGTTTGCAGCCCTGCAACTCGGGTAGTCGCTTCCGGAATTGGCTTAAAAATTACATTCTTAATTTTGGGTTTCCCTCCCCAATAATTCTCATTGGCCGTAAGTACCAACTGGTCGTCTTTGATCCAGCGGACGAATTTGTAAGGTCCGGTGCCTACAGGGTTCGCCCCAAAATAAGCGGCGCCTTTCTCCTGGACATATTTAGGTGGAATCATGGCCCCGATGTGAGATAATTGGGCGTCAAGATAAGGATAGGGCTTCTTGGTAATGATGCGGATGGTGTACTCATCAATTATTTCAATTTTTTCCATGATTCCCTGGAGGGTAGTTTGTTTGAGTTTATTTTTAGGGTCGTTCATGCGCTCCAGACTGAATTTAGCAGTGTAGGCATTAAAATCCTCGCCGTTATGGAATTTAACGCCCTTCCGGAGTTTAAATTCCCATGTTAAATCATTTAATAGTCTCCAAGAGGTCGCTAAGAGAGGTTCCAACTTCATTTCATCGTTTCTCACCAAGAGTGTTTCATAAATATTGAGAAGAATGTTGAAGGCAGGTGTTTCATAATGATTTTGCGGGTCCAAAGTGGAGGGATCCACCCCTTGGGCAATGATTACAGTGTCTTTGGGGGCAGGGTAAACAGGGTTTAGAAACAAAGCAGATAAAAGCAAAAAACTAATCGAAACAAAAAATTTTTTCATTTCTTAAGATCTCCTCTCGTTTAAAAAATTTCAATGCTAAAAATAATTTTAGAGAAATTCTATAGCAGGTGAGAAAAAAGTCAATAATATTTTTGCTGACCGTCGATCAGTTTTTAATTAATAGCTAAATATATTTTCACCTTAGTCCCCCAACATCCCTATTTAGAAAAGAAGGGAGAAAAGGAAACAAAATATGAGAGAGGAGAAAGGGAAGAGCGATAGATAAAGCATATTATTAATGGGAGCTTAAAGTAAACGACATCTTAATGAGGGTTTCGGCAAGCCCCAAGGGCTTGCCCTACGAGAAATAAAAAAATCTCAAACGTAGGGCAAGGGCTTGTTCCTTGCCGCGTTTGGTTTTATTTCTTATATGTAATTACGACCCAATTTCATTGGGGAAACTCGATAAAGCCAGACCACGGAGTAAGATAAGAGTGATAACTGTAAATATTTAATTGCTCCGATTAATAAGAATGCTGCTTTCTTGATTTAATGCCTGAAGAATGGTATTTTAGTTTCATAAAAAGAAAAAAACCAGAAGGGATTTTATGCCTATAATAGATTTTCACGTGCATATTGGGAATCTTGAAGATATGAAACCCTGGGTCATGGAGTTTTTTCAAAATTATGGTAAAGGATCAGGAGCAGAGAAAGTGGTGGATAAAAATGGGCGGATGGATCCCGCGGCTTTAGTGGATTTGCTCCATGAAAACGGAGTAGACTACGCCGTAATTTTGGCTGAACTTAGCCCCATTACCACCGGAATGGTGAGTAACGAATTTGTGGCTAAATTTTGCCAAGGGAAAAAAGAACTAATTCCTTTTGCCAATTTGAATCCTTACCTGAGCACTCGTTTGGAAGAGGAGCTGGAAAAATGCGTCCATGATTTGGGAATGAAGGGCATTAAATTATACCCTACTTACCAACAATTTTATCCAAATGATCGTGTGCTCTATCCCTTATATGCCAAAGCCCAGGACTTAAAAATTCCAGTGATGGTGCACACGGGTTCATCTATATTTCGGGGGGCCCGCCTCAAATATGGCGATCCGGTTTTGCTGGATGATGTGGCTGTAGATTTTCCAGAACTAACTTTAATTCAGGTACACAGTGGCCGAGGATTCTGGTATGAGGCAGCTTTTTTCTTGGCCCAGCTGCATCCCCATGTTTATATGGAAATTGCCGGTCTGCCTCCCCAAAATCTTTTAAAATATTTCCCTGATCTGGAGAAAAATGCCCATAAAATCCTTTTTGGCTCTGATTGGCCAGGAGTCCCCGGAATCCGTAAAAATATAGAGACAATTCGCTCTTTACCTATCAAAGATGAAACTAAAGAGAAAATTTTGGGCGGTAATGCCGCCAAAATCTTAAAAATCTAAAAGAAGGGGAAAATGAAGAGAAAAGCAAGCATAACCCGGGAAACAAAGGAGACCAAGATCAAAGTCGATCTTAATTTGGACGGTTCAGGGAAGCACAAAATTTCTACTTCCATTCCTTTTTTTGATCACATGCTTAGTCTCTTAGCAGCCCATAGCCTCATTGACCTTAATATTTTAGCCCGGGGGGATACGCAGATTGATTTTCACCATACCATAGAAGATATAGGGATTTGTTTGGGTAAAGCCTTAAAAGAAGCCTTAGGAGATAAAGCAGGTATTAGGCGCTACGGTTCTGCTTTTATTCCCATGGATGAAAGCTTAGCTTCGGCGCACATAGATATTTCCGGACGCCCCGGTTTGGTTTATCAGCTTCCTCTCCGGCGAAGGAAAATTGGAAACTTTGATACAGAATTGGTAAAAGAATTTTTTCAGGCGCTGGCCAATAATGCTGCTATTACGATACATGCCCAAGTGGCTTATGGAAGTAACAGCCATCATATGGTGGAAGGTTTGTTTAAAGCCTTGGGGCGAGCTTTACGGCAGGCCGTGGATAAGGACGAAAAGATGGAAGGGATTCCTTCAACTAAGGGGAGGTTATGATAGCCATAGTCGATTATGGAATGGGTAACCTGCGCAGTGTGCACAAGGCCTTCGAGAAGGCTGGTTTTCCCGCTTTAGTAACTCAGAGCGTAGAAGAATTGCGGAAGGCTGATGGTTTAGTAGTGCCTGGAGTTGGCGCCTTTAAGAAAGCCATGGAAAACTTGGAAAACTTAAATTTAATCAAGCCCATTGTAGAATTTATTGAAAAAGGAAAACCTTTTTTAGGCATATGCCTGGGGCTGCAGTTACTCTTTGCGGGTAGCGAGGAGTTTGGCTGGCAGCGGGGGCTGTCTATTTTCCGAGGTCGAGTAGTACGCTTTAGGGAGGCCAATCTAAAAATTCCGCATATTGGCTGGAATACCATCAGGATAAAGAAGCCCGTACCTATTTTTGAAGGCTTGGCCGATGGAGCGTATTTTTATTTTGTCCATTCTTATTACCCTGTTCCTGAAGACGAGGAAATAGTGGCTGCTACTACTCGCTATGGATCGGAATTTACTTCTGCTATTGCTTCCGGAAATTTATCCGCCCTCCAATTTCATCCAGAAAAAAGCCAAACCGTGGGCCTACAAATTATAAAAAACTTTGGACATTTAGTTTATCGATGAAATATTATCCTGTTTTTCTTAATCTAAAAGGGAAACTTTGTGTAGTGGTCGGAGGAGGTCAAGTGGCCGAACGTAAAGTATTAGGATTGCTCGGTGCCGGAGCTGTCGTGAAAGTTATAAGCCCCCAGTTGACCAAAAAATTAACTAAGTTAAAAGAGCAGGGTAAGATTATTGGCCATTTACGGCATTGGCGATCTCCCGATATAAAAAAAGCATGTTTAGTCATCGCCGCTACCAATGACTATTCGGTCAATGAAAAAATTTATCAGCAAGCAGAGAAACAAAAAATTCCGGTTAACGTAGTCGATGACCCAAAACACAGCAGTTTTATCGTGCCTTCTTTGGTAAAAAAAGGCGACATAATCCTGGCCATCTCCACTTCGGGAAAAAGCCCAGCCTTAGCTCGCTTTCTCCGCCAAAAATTAGAAAAAGTTATTGGTCCTGAGTATATTTATTTAGGAAAATTTCTGGGGAAGTTACGTAAATGGCTGTTTTCTCAAAAAATAGATAACCGAGAGCGACAGAGGATTTTTAGTCTTTTAGCTGGAGAAAGGTCTTTAGATTTAATCCGGCAGAAAAAAAGGAGAGAGTGGGAAAGGCACCTGCGATCTATCATAGGGAATGACTTTTCTTTAAAAAAATTGGGAATGGGAAAATGAACCTTATTTTTTTTGAAATTTCTTTGGTCATTTACCTAATAGGCATGGCGACGGCTTTAGCTTATTTAATCACCTTGAGAAAACCTTTATCGGTGATAAGTATTTTGGCCATAGGCATAGGTTTCCTAATGCACACCAGCGCGCTGGTTTCGCGGTATTTAGAAGCTGGCTACACGCCGATAACTAATCTACACGAAGCTCTTTCTTTTTTTGCCTGGGCGATCATAGCTGTTTATCTCATTATGCAAATGAAATACCGGGTAGAGGTTCTGGCGGCTTTTGTTTCTCCCCTAGCCATCGTCATGATTTTATTGGCTTCTATTTTCCCCCGCGAAATTTTACCCTTGCCCCCGGCTTTGCAAAGTTTTTGGCTGCCCATCCATGTTACGCTGGCTTTCTTGGGCAATGCTTTGTTTGCCGTGGCTTTTACCATCGCCATTATGTATCTAATTCAAGAACGACAAATAAAAGCGAAAAAAATTGGTTCGGTTTATCAGCGGCTTCCTTCCTTGAAAGTATTAGATGAAATTAATTATCGATGTTTAACCTGGGGATTTCCATTGATGACCTTGGGCATTATTAGTGGGTCAGTATGGGCGCAGAGTGCCTGGGGCGCCTATTGGAGTTGGGATGCGAAGGAAACCTGGTCGCTTATTACTTGGTTCGTATATGCGGCCTTGCTCCATGGGCGCTTGACCATAGGCTGGCGAGGTCGCAAAGCAGCCCTTTTAGCCATTATTGGTTTTGCGGCGGTGATCTTCACTTTTTTGGGTGTCAATTTATTACTTACTGGGCTGCACGCCTACAATTAGAAAGTTTTTATCGGGCATAGCTAATGGAGATTGTCATAATTGGCCTAAGTCATAAAACCGCTCCTGTAGAAATTCGGGAGAAGCTTTCTGTTCCTAAAGGCTTGCTCAGCGATTATCTGAAGCAACTGGTTAGCTTACCCGGTGTACAAGAAGGAACGATAATTTCCACCTGTAATAGAGTAGAGGTAATCGGGGTTATAAATCAAGGCGCAGGGGAGCAAGAATTAATAAACTTTTTGGCCATACTGGCTCAGCTGCCGGCTGGGGAGTTGGAACGTTACCTGTACAAATTGAAAAATGCTGAGGCGGTTAAACATCTCTTCCGCGTAGCCTCCAGTCTGGATTCGATGATCATCGGCGAACCCCAGATATTGGGCCAGGTAAAGGAGGCTTACCGGTTAGCCGTGGAAAATAAAGCGGCTAAATTAATTCTGAACAAACTTTTTCACCGCGCCTTTTTTGTAGCCAAGCGGGTACGCACCGAAACTAAAATTGCTAACCAAGCAGTGTCCGTGAGTTATGCCGCCGTCGAACTGGCCAAAAAAATAATGGGCGATTTAAAAGATAAGAAAGCCCTGCTCATTGGGGCCGGGGAGATGTCCGAATTGGCCGCAAAGAATTTGCTCAGCCAAGGAATTAAAGAAATCCTGGTGACCAACCGGACTTATGCCCGGGCCGAAGAATTGGCTGCCGAATTACATGGGCGACCGATACCCTTTAACGAATTTCCCGCCCAACTCAAAGAAGTGGATATTATTATAAGCTCCACAGGCTCCAGCCACTACATCGTCCATAAAGACCAAGTTCAGCCCGTTATTCGAGCTCGGCGCCATCGGCCTATGTTCTTTATCGATATTGCCGTTCCCCGGGACATAGATCCCAGACTTAACGAAATCGATAATATCTATGTGTATGATATCGATGATCTCCAAAACGTAGTAGCAGAAAATAAAGAGGAGCGGAAGAAAGAAATCGCCCAAGCCGAAAATATTATCCAACAAGGGCAGGAGTCTTTCCAAAACTGGTTAAAGAGCTTAGAAGTAGTGCCCACCATTTTAGACCTGCGGCAACGTTTGGAAAAAGTTCGCCAGGAAGAAATTAGCCGAACCTTTTCCCTGCTGCGGAATACATCGGCCGAGGAGCGGGAAATAATCGATCTCTTGACCCAATCTATCATAAATAAAATCATCCATCAGCCCATTGCCTTTTTAAAGAGTCAAAATAATCAAGAGGGGAAGTTTAATATTGAGTTATTCCGCAAGATTTTTGGTTTAGAAGAAAATAATGACCAAGCGGTTTCTCAAGATACTCCGTCTGGGCACAAGAGGAAGTCTCTTGGCCTTAAATCAAGCTAAAATTATTAAAGCCCGGATAGAGGAGCATAATCCAGACGTGGTCGTTAATTTGGTCCCCATAAAGACCCAAGGGGATAAGATAGAGATACCCCTCTTCAAAATGGGGGGCAAGGGTCTCTTTGTCAAAGAAATTGAGGAAGCCTTGCTCCAAGAGGAGGTTGATTTAGCCGTCCATAGCGCTAAAGATTTACCCGGGCAAATTCCAGAGGGATTGTCTTTATTAGCTTTCCCACCCCGGGAAGATCCGCGGGATGCCTTGATCTGTCGTCAAGCAGGCTTGGGCAATAAGCTTCCGGAGAAAGGAAAGGTGGGCACGAGTAGCCTGCGCAGACAGGCTCAGCTCCGTCACCATCGGCCCAATTTAGAGATTGTTCCTTTACGGGGAAATTTGGATACACGTTTGCGCAAGCTTTATTCTTTGAATTTGGATGCTATTATCGTGGCCGCGGCGGGCTTACATCGCTTAGGTTGGCAGGAGAAGATAACTGCTTATCTTGATCCGGAGGTAATGTTACCGGCCATTGGCCAAGGGACCTTGGCTATCGAAGGTCGGGAGGGAGATGAAGGGCTGCAGAAGATTTTGCATCCTTTAAATGATTTAACCACCCAACAATGTTTTCTCGCCGAAAGATCTTTTTTGCAAAGAGTGGGTGGAGGGTGTCAGGTGCCTATTGCTGGATGGGCCAGAATAGAATCAGGCAAATTGATTTTGACAGGATTAGTGGCCGCTGTGGACGGGAAGAAGGTGGTTCGGGGAGAGATCAGCGGTTTAGCGCAAGAAGGTCAAGAACTGGGAAAGAAGTTAGCCGAGGATTTGTTGGCGCGAGGTGGCCAAGATATTTTAAATGAGGTGTATGCGGATAAATGAAAAAGGGAATAGTTTATCTGATAGGTGCCGGTCCTGGTGACCCAGGGTTGATTACCATCAAAGGTATGGCCTGTTTGCAGAAGGCCGACGTGGTTATTTATGACTATCTGACTAATGAAGACCTATTGTCAAAGGCCAAAGAAGGGGCGGAGCTCATCTACGTGGGGAAAAAAGGGGGCGAGCATACGCTACCCCAGAAAGAGATTAATTTATTAATGATCCAAAAAGCGCAGGAAGGGAAGATAGTGGCGCGTTTAAAAGGGGGGGATCCCTTTATTTTTGGAAGAGGCGGAGAAGAAGCCGAAGCATTAGCGCAAGCGGGGATCCCTTTTCAAATTATTCCGGGAGTTACTTCGGCGATTGCTGGGCCCGCTTATGCCGGAATTCCCTTGACCCACCGCGAATATACTTCTTCGGTAGCTTTTATTACCGGACATGAAGATCCGCAGAAAGAAAAATCCCAAATTAATTGGGCGAAGATTTCAACTGGAGTGGGCACGTTGGTTTTTCTAATGGGCATGGGTCGTCTTTTTTCTATAGTTGATGAATTAGTGAAAAATGGACGTGATCCCCAAACCCCGATAGCCTTGATTCGTTGGGGAACCCTTTCGGAGCAAGAAACCATTGTGGGAACCTTAGCTACCATTAAAGAGGAAGTCGAAAGGAGAGAGATCAACCCCCCGGTGATAATCTTAGTGGGTGAAGTAGTAAAATTACGAGAGAAGCTTAACTGGTACGAGGAACTTCCCCTTTTTGGAAAGAGAATTTTGGTGACGCGCTCGCGGGAGCAAGCTAGTGATCTAGCGGAACGTTTGCGGGAATTTGGCGCTTGGCCAATAGAGTTCCCCACCATCGAATTAATTCCCCCAACAAGCTGGGCTGATGTGGATCATTGCCTAAAACAAATGATGGCTTATGATTGGCTTATATTCACCAGTGTCAATGGAATTAAATTTTTGATGAGCCGGGTCTTGGCCTTGGGGATGGATATTAGAGATCTGAAAGGGCCCAAGATATGTGCCATTGGTCCGAAGACAGCGGAAGTTTTAAGAGATTTAAACTTGCAAGTTGATTTCATGCCAACCGAGTACCGTGCCGAAAGTATCTTAGAAAAATGGCGTGGCCAGAACCTGAAGGGAAAAAGGTTTTTAATCCCCCGGGCTAAAATAGCTCGCGATGTTCTTCCGGCAGAATTAAGGAAAGCGGGAGCCTTGGTAGATGTAGTAGAAGTGTACCAGACTATTTTGGCCCAGAAAGACAAAGAAAAAATTCGGCAGCTGCTCCAGGACAAAGTAATTT
Organism: uncultured Syntrophaceae bacterium; assembly: GCA_964484485.1. Taxonomy (GTDB): domain Bacteria; phylum Desulfobacterota; class SM23-61; order SM23-61; family SM23-61; genus CAZAGD01. The sequence continues at coordinate 4,703 of CAZAGD010000174.1, read as the reverse complement.
CAGCCATAACTTTTACGAGTTCATCCACGGCTCATAATTTTGCTGAAATTTTCGGCGAAGAAGTTAGAAAACTAACGGCCGGGATTCCGATTGCCTCTATTGGTCCCATCACGGCAGCAACAGCCAAAAGCCTGGGCCTGGAAACTACCATAATGCCTAAAGAGTATACGATCCCGGCCTTGGTGGATGCTTTAGTAGCTTATTTTTCGGCGGGGAAAGAAAAATAAAAAAAGGTCTTAGAATTTATGATCGGCATTTCCAAATTATATTGTGGCACAATCGAACCTTCTGATCCTTTGCGCTACAATAGGGATTCAGCTAAACTCCCGGCGCACCTTCTCCAATTTGCCCTCGATAAAAAACCAGTGGTCGTCTGGAATATCACCAGGCGTTGCAATCTTAATTGCCAACACTGTTATTCGGCCTCGGCTAACCAAAATTATCCGGGAGAGCTGAGTACAGAAGAAGGGAAAAAATTAATAGGGGATTTAGCTAAATTTGGTTGTCCGGTCATCCTTTTCTCTGGCGGCGAACCCCTCTTGCGGGAGGATCTTATTGAGTTAGCCCAATTGGCCACTGATTTGGGAATACGAACAGTAATTTCCACCAATGGCACCCTCCTGACTCCCCCCATAGTAAGGGAAATGAAAAAGATCGGCCTTTCTTATGTAGGCATAAGCTTGGATGGCTTGAGAGAAACTAATGATCGCTTTCGGGGATTTAAGGGTGCTTTTGAGGCGGCTTGGAGAGGGATTCGTTACTGTCAAGATGCCGGGATTAAAGTGGGCCTGCGCTTTACCATCAATCGGCGGAATTTTCAAGATATTCCCAAGATCTTTGAATTTTTAGCGGCCGAGAAGATTCCGCGCATATGTTTTTATCATTTAGTTTATGTGGGGCGAGGGAGCGCCTTACTGAAAGAAGACCTCACTCATGAAGAAACGAGAAAAGTCGTAGATTTAATTATTGATTGGACTAAGAACCTCCATGATCGAGGCCAACCAGTGGAAGTACTTACCGTGGATAATCATGCGGATGGGCCATATTTATATATGCGCCTGGTGCGTGAAGGATCTCCGCGAGCTGCCGAAGTACTGGAGCTGTTACGGATGAATGGGGGGAATAATTCCGGAGTAGGCCTGGGCTGCGTGAGTTGGGATGGATCGGTTCATGCCGATCAATTTTGGCGCCACTACTCTTTCGGTAATGTGCGGCAAAGGCCTTTCAGTGAAATTTGGACAGATACCAGCGATCCTTTAATGGCCCAACTCAAAGATAAGAAGAAATACGTGCAGGGCCGGTGTGCTGCTTGCCGGTGGTTGGACTTGTGTGCGGGAAATCTACGGGTGCGGGCTGAGGCCGTCACGGGAAATATTTGGGCTCCTGACCCCGCTTGTTATCTGACAAATGAGGAAATTGGCCTTAACAGAAATTATAGATAAGTTAAAAGAAGAAAATACACCTCCTTTGCGCCTGGTGGCTTGGGAAGTAACCCGTAGGTGTAACCTCAATTGTCAGCATTGCCGGGCAGCTTCCGGAGCAGGTCCATACTACGGCGAATTGAACAAAGAAGAGGCATTTAAAGTGCTTGCCGAAATAGCCCGTTTGGGTAAACCTGTAGTTATTCTTACGGGGGGAGAGCCTCTGCTCAGAGATGATATTTATGACTTAGCCAAAGAAGGAACCCGGTTGGGCCTGCGCATGGTCATCGCGCCCAATGGCACTTTATTAAGCGAAGAAAAAGCGCATAGGTTGAAAGAGGCGGGGATTCAACGCGTTTCCATTAGCTTAGATGGTGCTACGGCCAAAAGTCACGATCAATTCCGGCAAGTGCCCGGAGCCTTTGCTGGAGCATTACAAGGCATCCAATATTTAAAGAAAGTGGGCTTGGAATTTCAGATCAATACCACCGTGACTCTTAAAAACATGGAAGAAATTCCAGCGATATTAGAATTGGCTTTTCATTTAGGAGCCGTGGCTCATCATATATTCCTTTTAGTTCCCACCGGTCGAGGTCAGGCTTTGGCCGAAGAAACGCTACCCGCAGAGAAATATGAAGAGGTCCTCCATTGGTTTTATGAGCAAAGGGAGAAATACCCATTACAGTTAAAAGCTACCTGCGCTCCCCATTATTACCGAATTTTAAGGCAGCGGGCAGCAGCGGAAGGGCAAAAAATTTCTTTTCCCCAAATGGGCTTGGAAACTATGACGCGCGGGTGTTTAGGCGGCATCGGTTTTTGCTTTATCGCTTATAATGGAGAAATCCAACCCTGTGGCTACTTGGAAGTACCTTGTGGTAACTTGCGCCACCAATCTCTGGCAGATATTTGGAAAGAGTCTCCTGTTTTTAAAAAATTGCGCGATTTTTCTGCTTATCAAGGACGTTGTGGTAGATGTGAATTTATAAAAGTTTGTGGCGGATGCCGGGCCCGGGCTTACGCCCGTGACGGAAATTATTTGGGAGAAGAACCTCTTTGCACTTATCAACCCCGAGCAAAAATCTATACTTCTGGCGAAAGCGGACAATAATATATTTTTCATTACTTTTTTCTGCCTAAATTTTAGCAAATTAGTCCCTACTTTTCTGACTAAAAATTTTCCTGTCCCAATGGAAAGAGATGGAGAGTGCAAATCTCTTAAAGGCGAGGGGAATAGAAAAAGCTCATAATTTATTTCCGTAGATGGACAAGATTGTTAGGCCCCGTACAAATTTGAGTTAGGAAATTGGCTAGACGAATTTTAACGGGAGACTTTTATTTAGGCTGCCAAAATCCAGGATAAAAATAAATAAGAACTAATAAAGAAATTTAAGAATAGGCAAAATAAAAATTTGTGTTCCCGTTTCTCGTTCTTTTTAACCTTCTTACGCCCCAGGCATAAAATTTGCTGAATTTAATTTGAAACTTAACCCTTTTGGCAAAAATAGAGGGAGGAGGTATTAAAAATGGCCCGGGTAGAAATAAACGAATATTTATTAGTCGATAGAGAGATGGAGATCTATGGCGCGGGCCAAAAATCTCCATTGATTTCCCGGGGGAAAAAGAATGCTCGTGGATTTTTAACGAAGATAAATTCTTTCTTCAGAAAGGATAATGGCCAAGAGCTCCAAGAAATAGAGTTTTATAAAAGATTAGCCCGAAAAGATAAGGGCAATCCCAGGATTCATTTAAAATTGGCTAATCTTTATCAAAAAAGGGGAGAGAGCCGAAAAGCCATTTCTGAGTATTTGACAGCGGCGCAGATATTTGTGGAAAATGGTCTTTTACCCCAGGCTATGGCGCTTTATAAAAGAGTTTTAAAGGATAATCCGCAATTAGAAGATATAAATTGGAAATTAGCCGAAATTTATGGAAAGTTGGGGTTTTTGGGAGAGGCTTTCCGTCATTATAATCAGCTATTAAATCAATACGAGATAATAGGCAATAAAGATAAGATTCAGGAAATATTGAGGATGCTGGTCAATTTGGATCCCCAAAAATTTATGCTTGATCGGGAAAGAGGACCTGATTCTTACTTGATAGAGAAGGGGGATGGTTTTGAGAAAACGGGGAGCAAAGAGGCCTATGCAGGGTTACCGAGTTCTTTCTTCGATTTAAATGCCGCTCTGCAAAAAAGCGAACCAGTAAAATTCAGCTACCTTCCAGAAGTACAAATAGATAAGGACGTGGGATTTGGACAGATAATAAAAGAATTATGCAAAAATGAAGAAGAGGAGAAAATATACCCGCAGTTTTATTTTCACTTAGGTGTAGCTTGTTGGGAGATGGGCTTTATTGATGAAGCTATAGAACACCTGCAGGAATCTTTAAGAAGGGAAGAGTGTATTTTCGAGGCGGCTTGGATGTTAGGCAAATGTTACAAAGAAAAAGGCTGGTGGGAAGAAGCGCGAGATTATTTTTATAGAGCTTTAAAAAAGGAAGGGATTCCCGAAGAAAAAAAAGAAGAGTTGGAGAAGGAATTGACATTTGTTAAAAATGAATTAGCCCGGGAAAAACAGATTTTAGGAATTTTAAATACGCATCCGCAATCAAAGCCCGAAACCCTGAATAAAAAAAGGAACCCTGAATCTTTCGCCGGCATACTCAAAATCGAGGATGCCCTTCCTGCTTAAGCAGTAATAATAATTAAATATGGTGGCTTTGGGGATCGAAAAATGCCTACCCATTAAGCTTATTACTTCCTTCCTGGCTCAAGGATAAAAGAAAAAATTTTTGAGCTACCTTATTTAATCTACCATGGCCTGAGCCCTCTTACCTTCGAGGTGATTAAAATTGAACTAAAAAGCTAAGTTGGGCAATAATTTTCAGATAATTGACGAAAATTTATAATTTCTATATAGTGAAGATTAAAAATAATAAATATTTTCCCTTGGCCATTAAGTTTTTTTAAAAAAATTCCGATGGAATTAATGAAGAATTTTATGCGGATAAGGTAGAGCAGGCCAGAAGAATCCATTAGAAAACAAGGAGATCAAATTGGTAACGCTGGAAAGACTGAAGAAAGTGGAAATATTCACTGGATTATCCGATGAAGAATTGGAGTTGGTCATGAAGTTTTGTGAGGAAATAGAGGTGCCTGCGGGATTCACCCTCTGCGCTGAGGGAAGTAGGGCAGACAAACTTTTCATTTTGGAGACAGGATCTGTATCCATTAAATTTTCTAAAGGAGTGGAATTCGAAATTTCCACGCCAGGCAAAATTTTA
>CAZAGD010000173.1:0-2871 GCA_964484485.1 uncultured Syntrophaceae bacterium | reverse complement strand
AAAACCTCTTATGCCGCGGGGTGCAAACTTGGCTGCCTTAACCACATCTAATGCCTCTTGGTAATTGGCTATGTCTGAAACAAGAATAGCTTGGGCTCCAGCTTGGAAGGCTTTGGAAATAAGGTAAGGATTCCCTTTTTCCACCCGGACCATAGGAGTTATTCCTACGACGGCAGCGGCGCGCATCATATGCTCCATGGACTCATCTCGTCGCCAGGAATATTCATTATCGATGCGGCAAAAATCTAAGCCACTATACCCGGCAACTTCCACGGCCGCTGGACTATAAGAGTCAAGACATGTACCTACCGCAATTTTACCTTCCTCCAAAACTTTTCGCATCTTATTTACTCTTTCCACGTTTCCCTCCTTGCTTAATTCATTATGGATTTATAAAGCCCACTTTTTTAAAACTAATTAAAGTTTATCATAAAAAAAGGAAAGGATTAAATATTGGGCTGGTTTTATTTTACAAAATTATTAATGGGTAACTAAAAGGAGTTTATATTATGGGGAGTAATTTTTGTTAAAATTACTCAAGCTTTTAATGGAAATGGATATCTACGGTTTTGTTGCGCAAGTCAACTTCAATCTGGTTATGTTTTTTAGCTTCTCTTAAGAGATTTACGTCAATTTTGTAAAATTGGGCAAAATCTTCATCGTAGCAGATGGGCACAATTTTAGCTCTTCTTTCCCCCCGCTGCAGAAACCAAAGGTAATTATAATAGGACCAGGCCAGAATAATGGCCATAATTACTAAGAATATTAGGCCTGCTTGCTTTAGGATATAAACTAATTCTAAAAATGCGCCTCCAGGGAATAATTCACTATAAATAATCTGGACCCCCATAACCCACAAGATTACAGTCAAAACTGGATAAATCCAATAAACCCAGATGGCCCAGAAAGCCATAGTGATCGAACCTTCCAGGAAATAACGCCAAGGGGTTTTCAGTTCTGATTTATCTATGATTTTATAGTATGTAGACCGCGGTCGGGGCTTTTCCACTTTACCGAGACTCCTTTTTTCTTAATTTTTAAATTATACATGCTAACGACCACTGCCAGAGAACAGATGATCCAGTAAACGAAGGCATACCAAATCACCCAGAAGTAATATTTTAAGAAAGACTTTCCTTCATAACGTAAATCTATGAAAAGGCTGACCAAGAATTGCAGTAAGCAAGTGAGGGCGAGAATAGAACCTTTCCATTTAGGAATAAAAGGCGCAAAGGGGAGAACCATGAAAACTCCAAAGAAGTAATGGAGCAAATAGCTGACCAGCCAAATGATAGAAAGAAAGATGAAGACATGCCCCCAAATTACTCCTGTTACGTATTCCGTATAAACTGGCCATAAGCGGCGTTGCCTCCTATCATTCCATATGCGGAAGTGTTTTTTAAGGACTTCTAAGCCGCCCTGGGCCCAACGTAACCTTTGTCGCCAGAGCCCGCGCAGAGTTTCGGGAACCAGAACCCAGCAAACCGCATTTGGTTCGTAACGTACATCCCAGAAACGCTGCTGCATCTTCCAAGTCATATCTATGTCTTCAGTCACTGTATCGGTGTCAAAAAGGCCACACTCAATCAAAGCACTTTTTCTAAAAGCAGCAATCACTCCTGAAACAGTGAGCACTTTGCCTAATAAACGCTGGGTTCTTTTTATGAGCCCAATGATGCTGGAGTATTCGCCAATTTGAATCTTGCTTAAAAGGGTGGTGCGGTTCAAGACCCGGGGATTCCCGGTAACTGCTCCCACTCGAGGCAACTGTAAGAAATGCCACATCATCCAATTAAGGGCGTCTTTATCAAGAAAACTATCCGCGTCCATGGTTAAAACAAATTGCCCGCGGGATAAGAGAATGCCCATATTTAAGGCTTGGGCCTTTCCACTATTGGGGCGCAAATGAACTACCTTCAGCCAATTTGAGTAAAGTTTTGTTAACTGGTTAAGAATTTCGGCCGTCCTGTCCGTGCTGCCATCATTTACGACAATCACTTCATAATTGGGATAGTTGAGATCCCGCAGGTTATCCACGACCTCTTCGATCACTTTTTCTTCATTATGAGCAGGAATCACAATGGAAACTAAAGGAGAAGCGAAGAGCTGGGGAGAACTTTTCTTTTCCCAGCGCAGGTAAAAAATTAACCCCCCCAATGTCCAAACGATACTCATGAAAAGGGGATAGAGAAAAACAAAAGTACTTAATATTTCCCAAATATAAAAAACAATATTCATTGTAAAGTCTTGGCCGAAATATCGTAAAGCTTTTGCAAATTCGGCTTATTTTTAAAAACATCATCAGGATAATAACCAAGATGATTTATCCCATTAGCTAATAAAAATTTAATCTCTTTTTGCAGAGTCTTTTCTTTAAGCCAACTTTTTTCCTGCCAATCATAGCTTTGAATTTTGAAAAGGACTTTTTCTTTAGCGTTGTGGCGGTCTACTTCTTTTTTAAGCTTCGAGAACCAGCCTTTGATTTCTCTTAAATTTTTAATTCCTTCCATCTGCGGGTAGGCCATAATTACGGTGTATTCATAATTCTTTAAAAAATCGGCAAAGTTCTGACTGAACCAATTTTGCGCCTTCGGATTAATGACTACTTCACTATATATATTGCGGGCAAATTTGGCGGTGGGCCGGTATTCGCGAACTAAATCTATTAATTCCTGCGTATACTGAGTTAGAATATTAGTTTTAAAGGAAAGCCACTTTTCTTGAAGGCGTTCTTCTGGCAATTTTGGGGGAGTCAATTTAATTCCGTGGAGCTCTTCAAAAGCCTGCAGGGCTGCGGGATGAAAATCCTCTTCATCGGTGAGATACAAATCATCCTGGAATAAAATTCCATCCAGTTGCACATGAGGAGCC
>CAZAGD010000172.1:0-27867 GCA_964484485.1 uncultured Syntrophaceae bacterium | reverse complement strand
AACCTTGATCCGTGATCTTTCGCAGAGGTTTCCAGGCCTCTTCCGGAAGGGCTTCAATGGCTGCCCGCAGTTCCTCAGTCATCTCCGCACTAATGGCATATTCGATCCGGGGCCTTCCCGAAATCTCTTGCCGACACCAATCCAGAAACTCATGGACATAGGCTGCGGAATCCGAGCGAAACCTCACCAGACGCACCGTGGGAGGAAGAGCAGCCAGGGCCTCCTGCGCTACTCGCAAGATGTTCATCCGCGCCGGAACATTCCCGTCCCGAAACTCCTCAGCCACGATCAAATCCTGCTCGGCCCAATAAGCGGTCATCGGCTGATAACCCTTCTCTCCCAGATAAGTAAAAAAGGCCTCCTCCTTCTGGGAGGCAATGATCACCGCATCCAGATCAATTGTGGCCTTCCAAGGACCCTCCTTGCGAGTCGCCTTCCGAATCAAATCCTTTTGGACTTCTCTAAGCCCCTGCAACTCCAGTGTCTCCTGCACCTTCTGGGTGAATAGCCGGTTGTTACATCCAACTACTCTTCCCGTAGTATCTATGCTGATCCTCGGAGGTATTCTTGTTTTTTCGAGAGATTTGATTACGGATTATGGCCCTTACTTGGGCGGTGCAAAAAATTTATTGCAAGTGATCAGGACGCTACCTATAACGAGTATGGGGCGAGTCCACCAGGTGAGATTTCCTACCATCAAAAGATAGCCATCCATTCCTGTGGCCAGAAGAACTATTCGCAGAACACAAAAAACAAAGTGATAAAGAGGTATGGGGCTAATGAATGGGGAGGTAATTATAGTACAACCACGCGTTAATCTATTAAAGAGATTCTGGAGCTCAAAATAGATTGCAGTAAATTAGTTTTAAGGGATTCAAAACTTCTTACCGGAAAATTTGTAAAAATTTGTGTTCAGCCTCATAGGTTCCGATGAGAAGCAATTCAGTACCTTCTTTGATAGGCAGGTTTGGATCGGGATTAATGGATAAATTGCCATCATTTTTAAGGGCAATAACTGTACACCCTGTTTCACTGCGAATTTTGGATTGAGCCAGAGTCAGCCCGACCAACCGCTTTGGTACCTGGAGCTGGAAAATATCTAATCCTTCTACTAATAGGAGAATATCTTTTTTCATAAGAAAGTGAAAGATCGCATTTGCTCCTAACGAAGGATAAGAGACGACGAAATCAGCTCCCGCCCGATGTAAGGTGGAAACATTCCGTTCTTGGTTTGCCCGGCTAATGATCTGCATTTCAGGGCGAAGGCTTCTGCAATATTTTGTTAAGTAGATATTGACCGCATCATCATGGGAAGTAATAAGAGTCGCAGGGGCTTTTTCAATCCAAGCTTTTTTCAAAATGTCAAAATTTGCCGCGTCTCCTACTACATAATGTTTTTCATCGGTCACTCTTCTCGGATTCTTTTCCACAATGATATGGGCGATCTCCCTTTCCTTGAGCCTTTCAGAAGTAGCTCTTCCCACTCGACCCCCCCCAATGATGATTACAGGGTCTCCCGCGTGTTTGAACATTTGATATATTGAATAGACCTCGTTATAAGTTGCAATTTGATTTTCTGTTCCAGCTAAAATAAGTACAGTATTTCGGTTAATTATCCTATCTGGTTTCGGAATTTCAAGTTTTCCCCTTTCCCAGACTCCTAACACGCTAACTCCAATGCGTTCTCGAAGTTTAATTTCTGAAAGACTCTTTCCTACTAAGGGAGTATGGATTACAGGAGCTTCCGCAATAATTAATTCGTCAAAGCGGCACACCGTATTAACCCCGCCATCACCACCTATCACCCATCCTGCGAATGTTCGTCCCATGATATCCGTTAGTTGCAAAACCTTTGAGCTTCCGGCCATGTAGAGGATATCGACCGAATGGGGAGAATCAGCGGTAGTGAGAATAGGAATTTTTTCGTTCAACTCGCGAACTGTGAAAGTGACGTTTGTATTAATCTCGTCGCTATTCGTGGCCACAACCAGTGCGGCTTGATCAATGCGCATTTTCCGATAAGTTTCCGGATCATCGATATGCCCAATGGCCACCTGGATGTCTTTTTTATAAAGGTCAATGGCGTGATTAATATCCTCCACGACCACTACATATTTCTTTTTGTATATTTTTAACTTCTCAATTAAGGCGGCAATTACCGCATCATAAGAGGTAATGATGACATGGTCTTGTGTTTCCGCTGGCAGTTTGTCGGGAGTGTGTCGACGGGTTTCAGTTTCCATCCAAGGAGCCATAAAGAATTTGATAAATATGAAAGGGAAAAGGATAAGCAAAAAAACAACACCGGAAATTAGCACTATGATGGAGAAAGCCTTCCCCAGGTCTCCAGTAAATGTAATATCGCCAAAACCGAGCGTAGTCATTGTGACTAGTGTCCAATAAAAACCCGTAATCCATGAGTATTCTCTCCCCTCGGCGGCCATTATGTAATGGAAAATGACGCTATAAATGACTACCATACTTACTACCACTATTAGAAACCGAAGAAGCAGGAGAATATTTTGCTTATTGCTTTTGCTTTCGAGAAACGAACTTACAATAGAAGAATAAATAAATTTCATTTTTCTTTTGCTAAAAGCTACCAAAGAGGCTAATTTATTTGAGTTCCTTGCTATTGATTATTACCAACTAGTCCATTTGGGTAAGTCTCTTGCCCTTAATAAATTTTTTATATATTAATATTGTGTTTAAAAATCGCCAAGAGTATTTCAGTTTCTAATTTTAACTTTCTTTTTCCCTTGTTGGGATTAGAAAAATTTGTCTTTATTTTAAGGGTTTTAAAGAAAAATATCAATAATGGAGTCGGATCAGGTAATGTATCATTTCTTGTCTCAGGAGGGGGAATGGGATACGCTATCTGAATTATTAATGGGAGCATAAAATAAGCGACATCTTAAGGCGTGGTTCGGCAAGCCCCAAGGGCTTGCCCTACGAGGAATTAAAAAATCTTAAATGAAGGGCAAGGGCTTGACTCTTGCCGCATTTGGTTTTATTCCTTGTGGGTAATTACGACACAATTTCATTGAGCAAAGTCGATAAAGCCAGACCACGGAGTAAGATAAGAGTGATAACTGTAAATATTTAATTGCTCCGAGTAATAATTTATCCAGAAGGGTCTTGGGTAGCGATTATCACCCCCTTCGATAAGAATGGGCAACTGGATCTGGAAGGAATGAAGGAACTGGTCAACTTCCAGGCCAATAACGGCACAAGCGCTCTGCTAATCATGGGATCTACAGGCGAGCCCATGACCCTCTCCCTTGAGGAAAGAAAGCGCATTATTAAAGAGATGGTTCCCTACTGTAAAAATAAGATCCCTACTTTCTTCGGGGTAACAATGGGATCCACTCGGGAATCGTAGGTAGAAAGGTAACCCCTACAGCTTGAAAGACTTTGCTGCAGACGCCCAGACCTTCGCTGCGAATGGCCAGAAGCTTGCCATTCTCTTCAATAAGGTGGCAAAAAGACAAAAGAATATAATAACCCCTTTTTGTTAAGGTGAGGTGCGCTGCCCTTAAAGATAGAATTGTGGTTCTTTATCCATACATAAGATTTATTTGAGCAATCTTTTTCTCACCCCGGGATTAAGGCGGATTTAAGGGGGGTAGGATAAAGAGGAGTAATTAAAAGAGGATATGCAATAAGATCATCATAAACTTCTGCCAAGGAGATTTTAAGAGCAAAAGTCTTTCAGCGCAGGATAGTAAGTGAAAAAACTGTTGACTTCAATAACGTATTCTTTAGAATAGGCGGAAAGGGATGTTTTTTTAAAATAGAGATAGAAATATGGAATATTATAATTCGTCGATAAATTATATTGGGTTGTTTAGTAATTTTTGACGACAAAAATTTTTGGAAATGGGGTAATCCTATGCATGCAAATCTGACTCATCGAGAAAGAGTATTAAGGGCAATTAATCATAAGCAGCCTGATAGAGTTCCATTGGATCTTGGATCGACAGTAAATTCTAGTATTCATATTGAAGGCTATATTCCTTTGGCAAAACATTTCGGGATTCAACCCAAGAAAGAAATTATTCACCGGATGATGCAGACAGCAAATGTTCAAGAAGAGGTTCTACAGGCGCTCGATATAGATTTTAGGGGTATCTTTTTGGGTGCCCCAGAAAAAAGTGTGGCAGAAGAAATAAGCCCGAATGAATATCGAGACCACTGGGGTTGTGTGAGAGTAAAACCACCAAGCAGCTATTATTATGATATGATCAAATTTCCTTTGCAAGGAGATATAACTATCTCCGATATTTTAAATTATCCTTGGCCTAATCCTGATGATCCTGGATGGACAAAGCATTTGCGGGATCGTTTAAAATTTATTCGCGAACAAACTGACTGTGCGGCAGTTTTGAATGTTCCTACTGCTTTTGTCCATGTCAGTCAGTATTTGCGGGGTTTTCAGGATTGGTATATGGACTTTATTAGGAATCCCTATCTCTTAGAGACCCTTTTTGATGTTGTGCTGGAAATCAATTCCCAGATATGCAAAAACATTCTTAAAGAAATAGGTCAAGAAGTTGATATAATAGCTACGGCTGATGATTTGGGTACCCAAAATGGACTACAAGTTAGCTATAACCATTATAAAAAATATATTCACCCTCGGCTGGAAAAATATTTCAAACTAATTCATGATATGAGCCCAGCTAAAATCCTTTTTCATTCTTGTGGTTCCATATGCGCAATTATAGAAGACTTGATTCAGATTGGGGTGGATATTTTAAATCCGGTACAGGTCAGTGCGGTTGGAATGAATCCCCAAGATTTAAAGAATAAATACGGCGGCCGGTTAGTTTTCTGGGGAGCGATTGATACACAGCGTGTTCTGCCTTTTGGCAGCACGGAAGAAGTTAAAAGAGAAGTGGAATTGCGTATAGAACAATTAGGTCGGGATGGTGGATATGTATTAGGGGCTGTTCATGATATTCAGCCGGATGTTCCAATAAACAATATCTTGACTATGTATCGTCATGCCCGAGAATATGAACCCTCTTTCTCTAAATGAATAGGCCCAGTAAAATCATGCTTAATTTCCAGAACTCATTAGTTGCGGATGGATAGCAAGGGGAATTTTTTATCGAAAAAAAATTTAAGCCCTGAACGGGGGGCGGAAATCATCTGGAGGAATTATGGCGGTTATAGATATATATCAGGCCGTGATGAATTTTAATGAAGCAAATTTATTGAATCTTATGCAAAAGGAATTAGATGAGGGAAATGATGTAATGACCCTTCTCAACGATGGACTCATTGCTCCCTTGAATGAAGTAGGCCAAAAATTTAGTCAAGGAGAAATGTTCCTTCCCGAAATGATGATGGCGGCTCAATGTGTCAAGAAGGCATTGAATATTCTTAGGCCCCGACTAATAGCGGCGGGCGCTAAGCCAAAAGCAACTATAGTTCTGGGAACAGTAAAAGGAGATCTTCATGATATAGGCAAAAATCTTGTGGGGATGATGTTGGAGGGGGCTGGTTTCCAAGTAATTGATTTGGGTGTTGATGTAGATCCGCAAACATTTATTACCACGGCCAAGAACATCCGTCCGGACATAATCGGCTTAAGCGCTCTTCTAACAACAACTATGGTGGCTATGGAAAAGACTGTTTCTCTTATTAAAGGGCAAGGCCTCACAGTCAAGATAATTATTGGAGGAGCACCTATAACCCAAGATTTTGCTGAAAAAATCGGTGCCGATGGTTATGGTAAAGATGCTCCCGGTGCAGTCAAATTAGTTCAAAGTTTGATAAGCATTTAATAAAAATTGCTACAAATGTCCCGAAATACTTTTCTTCTATTAAATTTCTCGATGTTCCTCGGCAAAAATTAGAAATTAATTAAAAGGCTTAAAATATTTGTAGAAATCTCTCAAATTAACTCCATTCTTTCTAAAATTTTTCTTAATACAGTTTCTTCTTCTTTTGTTAGCGGCAAGCGAGGGTTACGGCAAGGACCTCCTGCATGACCCAACATTTCTGCTCCTCTTTTGGCTATCTGAACAATTTTTCCCATGGGCCCTTCAATTAAATTTAATAGGGGGAGCATTTTAAAATAAAGTGACTTCGCTTTATCATATTCTTTCTTTACTACGGCCAATTCATAAAGATCGGCACACATTCTTGGACAAATATTAGCCGCAACGATGACTCCCCCTTGTGCCCCCATAAAATAGGATTCTAAAAGTAAATCGTCAAATCCAGCGAAGGGAATAATCTTACCCTCACCCAAGAGGACCAACATAGAAATCCGCCGAATATCTCCCGAACTTTCCTTTATATATTTTACATTTGAAATCTCGCTTAAACGTAAAACATTTTCAACTGAAATATCAACTTTGGTAGTAAATGGGTTATTGTATAACATAATAGGTATTTCTACGGCATCAGAAATCTTTTGGTAATGATGGTAAATTTCTTCGGCATTAGGACGGCAATAATATGATGGAGCAATCATAACGGCATCCGCTCCTACTTCTTTAGCGAATTTGGTATACATGATGGCATCCTGAGTTGTTTCTGCTCCAGCTCCTACACAAAAAGGAACTCGTCCCCCAATTTCTTCTGCCGCAATCTCTGTAATCTTTTTTCTTTCGTATTCTGTTAAGGAAACATATTCTCCCGTACTTCCCGTGGTAATTATTCCATGAATTCCTTCCCCAATAACCCAGTTAATATTTTCTCTTAGGCCTTTTTCGTCGATGCTTTGGTCGGGCTTCATGGGGGTAGCTAATACCACAAAGGCGCCCTTTAGTGATTTATTCATTTTCCCTCCTTATAGAGTTTTTTAAATTTCAGCCTTTATGTGGAGGCTGAAATTTTTTATTTTGTCATATTATTTTAAGATAGGTTTTGCCTTGTAACACTTTTTCTCCTCGTTGATTAGTTGCCAAAGCTTCCATTATTACTTCTTTTTTTTCTGTATTTATTTCAATGACCTCCAATTGAGTTTTAATCGTATCTCCAAATTTTACCGGTGCTTTAAAGGTAACATCATAACGATAAGATACTCCACCTGGGGGAGGAATTTTACTATTAATTTTAGCCATTACCGTAGATATGAAACCTACTAGAAGAGCCCCATGAGCGATTCTCGTGCCGTAACGAGTTTTTTTGGCAAATTCTTCATCTACATGAATTCCATAAAAATCACCAGTGATGCCAGCAAAAGCGTAAACGTCTGCTTCAGTAATTGTCTTGCTGAAACTCTCTACCATACCAATTTCTAAGTTGGTAATTCCCTTATTCTCCGGCATTTTTTACCTCCATTGATCAAAGTTTTTTATTCCCATAGGTTCAGGCTTGAATAGGATCGGCTCCATTTCTTTCAAATCAGGTGATATTTTTAGCTTAAAGCCAATATGCGGTTCAAGATGCTTTCCAATCTCCATGCCGGGAGCAATTTCTGTAAGAACAATCCCTTCTTTTTTTAAATTAAATACAGCCCTTTCCGTGATATAGATGATATCCGCCATCTCTCTTTTATCCAGTCCATTGAAGGTAATTTGTTGAACTTTTTCTACAAATTTGCGGTATCTTCCTTCTTGGACAATATCTATTTTCCCATTGGATATATCGATTTTTAAGCCCCCCGCAGTGAGGGTACCGCAAAAAACTATTTTTTTAGCATTCTGAATGAGATCAATAAAACCTCCTGCACCAGCAAGGACATGGGGAAAATCTTTTAGTTTAGTTACATTTACATTCCCATTTTGGTCAACTTCTGCAAAAGCCAGGCATACAGCATCTGGTCCTCCCCCATCTATAAAATCAAATTGACTTACGGAATCTAAAAGAGCCGAGGGATTAATAGCCCCGCCAAATTGAATTCCACTATACGGGAATCCCCCATAGCATCCATGCTCCGTGGTAAAGGTTAATTTATCAAATACGCCCTCTTCCCATGCTACATAAGGTATTTGAGAAGGTAATCCAAAGCCCAAGTTGATGACAAAATCTTTTTTAAATTCTAAAAGAGCTCTGCGAACTATTATTTTTTCAATTTGATTCAAAGGGGTGAGCTTTATGCTTCCCCAGGGGATCCTTATCTCGCCACTTGCTGAAGGATCATAATCAATCCCAGTAGTTTGTTTTTGTTGTTCATCAACGACGATAGCGTCAACCATTATTCCAGGAACTTTTACCATCTGAGGGTGCAATGTGCCTTTTGAAACTACCCTTTTCACTTGAGCGATTACTTTACCGCCACTATTATGGGCGGCCATAGCTAACGCTAACACCGAGGACAGGGAATACTCATGCTCCATAGTGATATTGCCATCCTCATCTGCCGTAGTTCCCCGAATAATAGCGCAATTTATGGGGAAAGATGGGAAAAAAAGATACTTCTTTCCGGAGATTTCAATAATTTTCACTAAATCAATTTTAGTAGCTTCATTCATTTTTCCGCCCTCCATCCGTGGATCAATAAAAGTCCCTATTCCTACCTCCGTTATAAGTCCAGGACGTTTGGCGGCGATTTCCCGATGAAGATGCATCAATACCCCTATTGGAAAATTGTAAGCTTCAACTTTATTATTAACAATCATCTCATATATTTTGGGCGGTGGCTCTGAAGACCTAGCCACAGTATAAGAACCGCCAATCAATCTTTTTATCATTCCCTCCTGGGCAAGATGATCCAGACCTTTAATTTCATAGCCATCGCCAACGGCTACGGGAAATACTAGAGTTAGATTTTTTGGCGTACCGGTCTCAGAAAAACGCTTCCCCAGTGCGGCTAATACTTTTTCAGGAGTCAGCCCTCCAGAAATTCCACAGATGGAAATTGTATCACCGTTTTGCACCAATTTAACGGCTTCTTCAGCTTTTGTTAATTTAGCCACCATCTGAATTTCTCCTTTTTAAACAATTTTAAAGATGCCAGGATTGGTTCCGAATGCCCTTTTTTATGACGGGCATCTTTGGCCTATGTTTTCCTTTAATTTCTATTACTACCTTTGATCCTTGCAAATTACCCTCTAAAGCAGCTCCACTGACGGCCCTTCCTCCGCCGATTACTAAGACATCAGTTTCTATTATGGTGGGCATCTATTATTTTCTTTTTTATTTACCAAGTAAATGGCGCGCTATCACCATCCGCTGAATCTGACTGGTCCCTTCCCAAATTTGATAAACTTTGGCGTCTCGGTAGATCCTTTCAATGGGATATTCTTTTGTATACCCATAGGCTCCATGGATTTGTAAAGCATCCGTTGCCACTCTTACCACTAAGTCAGATGCAAAAAGTTTAGCTTCAGCAGCTTCGCGGGAGTATGGAGTTCCCTGGTCAGCTAAAAATGCCGCTTTGCGTAACATAAGCCTAGCGGCTTCAATTTGCATGGACATTTCGGCAATCATAAATTGAATTGCTTGAAAATTCGCTATAGGCTGACCAAAAGCTACCCTTTGCTTGGCATATTTTATTGCTTCTTCCATGGCCGCCTGGGCCAAACCAAGAGCTTGGGACCCAATCCCAATTCTGCCCATGTCCAAAGAACCAAGGGCAATTTTCAATCCTTGACCTTCTTCTCCCAAAAGATTTTCCCGAGGAACTCGGCAATCTTCAAAAATTAGCTCGGAAGTCTCCAATCCTCTTACGCCCATAAGATTTTCCTTTTTCCCGCGGAGAAAACCAGGTGTGCCCATTTCCACAATAATCGCACTCATTCCTTTGCTTCCTTTACTTTTATCAGTGTAAGTCAAAGCAATTATTAAATCCACGATGGCTCCACAGGTCATAAAGCGTTTGGTTCCGTTTATAATGTAATAGTCTCCATCTTTTCGCGCATAAGTTTTAATAGATTTCAAATCTGAGCCGGCATCAGGTTCAGTCATGCCAGTAGCGCAGATTATCTCTCCGCTACCCAGAGCTTTTAAATATTTATTTTTTTGTTCTTCTGTACCATGTCGCAGAATCATATCTGACATTAGTTTAGTTAATAATTGAGAATCTGCCACCGCAGCCGAGGCCTTGGCCAGTTCTTCTTGCACAATAGACCAGCTGATAGTGTCAGCATCTGAGCCACCATATTGCTTCGGAAGAGTCATGGCTAAAATACCAATTTCAGCTAGGCGTTTATAAAGTTTCCAGGGAAATTCATCTTTTTGATCAATTTCCGCAGCTATTGGCTTTACTTCATTTTGGGCGAAATTTCTTACCATTTCCTGGATCATTTTTTGTTCGTCAGAGAGACAAAAATTCATTTATTAATCCTCCTTGAAATAAATTTTGAAATAAACTTTCCATCTAACCATCCTCGACTCAATCTTGTTTAACAAGATCAAAGAATACTGGATATTTTGTATTTTGAAGTTCAAAGGAACTATTTTGAAAAATTTGGTTTGCAATTGTTGAAAAGTTTTAAAAAAGAAGATCCTCAGAGTATTGGTTGCCTGTTCAAATTAAATAAAATAAGGATTCTTGCCTTTAATAGGCCAAAATTATTATTAATCTTTCTGCCGTATTAATTTAGAGAATCCTTATATAAGTGTCAATAGATAAATTTATAAAAATACCTTACCTCACGGCCCAATAGCTGAAGGCCTTATAATCCCGGTTCACTTGTGCCTGTAAAGGATGACAAAGTAACGGAGGGCGCCCGGCAAGTCAATGCGGGCTTTCCTCGGGATGACTCGGGAGGAATTCCGCTTATTACAATCTATTTCTATCGCCAATTTATAATTTTATGGATGTTCCCTTTTTATCTAAGTCCAGAATTTGGATTACTATTAATATTTCGCTTAGAGATAAAATTTAATTATTTAGAAATCTTCTAATTGGGGTTGCTTGCTCAGCGCAGATAAAAAGCAAATTTCTTTTGACTCCTCCAGGTAACTTCGTTCTCCATGCTATATTAACTCTTCCCTGCGATGTTGACCAAAATAGCTATCTTGCTAATTATGGCACACTCTCTAAAAATATGATCCTATACCTCTCAATCGTACCTCCGCTTTTTCCATAGAATGTGGATTATGATAGGTATAGTTACTAAAAGAGCTCCTATTAAATCGGTCTTCCATTCGGGAAAAGTAATAAGGATACCCCCAGTAACCAGGAGCGGACGGGCCCACCAGGAGAGGATGCCAATTTTTAAAAGATAACCCTCCATTCCTGCAGCAAGAAAGACCACGCCCATAAAAGCAATAGGAAAATGATAAAGAGTTTCTAAAATAGAACTCTGCATTACCATGGCGGGGTTGAAGACAAAGAAAAAAGGAATAAAATAAATCACCACACCAAGGCGCATGGCTTGGAAGGAAGTCTTCATGGGGTTAGCCCCAGCAATGGTTGCCCCTAAAAAAGCGGCCGCCGCCACTGGAGGGGTGATTCCGGCGAGCATGGAATAATATATAATGAAAAGATGGACGGCAAGGACGTTTAGCTGCCCAATTTTTATCACCTCGGGGGCCAAGGTTATGGCTAAAAATATGTAGGCCACAATTGATAAGCCAATCATACCCATCAAATAACAGGCAATTACTCCTAAAATGAGGGTGATATATACATTGCCTCCACCCATGTAAACTAACCCTGCCGAAAATGATCCCGAGACGCCAGTAATGGTTAGACCAGCTACCACGAAACCGATCGGTAAAATAATGGCCGCAGTTTGAGAAATCAAAGTGCCTACCGGGATAAGAATCTGGATTAGCCGTTGGGGAGTAATCATGGTATCTTTTCTGAAAAAAGAAAGAATTAGCATGACCACCACGGCATAAAAGGGGGCTTTCTCTTCCCACCGCATGTAAATGAGCCCCCAAACTAAGAAAAGAAAAACAGTTATAAAATGCCAGCCTTCTTTAAAGGTTTTTTGTAAAGAAGGCAAATCCTTCTTGGGCAGGCCTTTTAGGCCTACTTTGGCAGCATACGCGTCAACTTGCATGAGCAATCCTAAGTAATAAAGGATGGCCGGAATCAAGGCAGCAACGATCACTGTGGCATAAGAAATTGACAATAACTGGCACATTACAAAAGCGACAGCACCCATCACCGGAGGCATGAGCACCCCGCCAGTGGAGGCACAGGCCTCTATAGCGCCTGCATAATGAGATGGATATCCCAGACGTTTCATGGCCGGGATGGTCACCGAGCCGGTGGCGACAATGTTCGCAAAGATGCTCCCGCTTAGACTGCCGAAGAGACCGCTCGATATAACCGCTACCTTAGCCGGCCCGCCCCGGTAACCTCCGCATAGAGCAAGGGCAAGATTTAGGAAGAACCTGCCAGCTCCAGATGCCATCAAAACCCCGGCGAAAAAGAGAAACCCGATGAGAATTTCTCCCAAAACTTTCGAGGGGAGGCCCATCAATCCTGATTCGGTGAAGACCATTGAACCGACGTTGGCGATAAAAGGCAAGCCGTGACCCCAGAAGACTCCTGGCATGTAGGGAGCAATAAGAGGATATAACCCCAAAAGGAAGCAGACAAAAAAGTAGGCAATACCACCGATTCTCCTTCCTCCCTCTAAAATTAAACCCCAAAGAATAAAGGCAAGAACGAAATTAGGTTTTGTGGGATTAGTCCAACCAACCCTAGCCATATCTTCTGTGTGAAAGAAGAAATAAATACAAATTACAAAGGTCAACATGGCTAAAATCAGGTCATACCAGGGAATTCCTTTGGTTCCTTTATGGGCAGGCAGAATAAGGAAAGCGCAGGGCGAATATATGGCTATAATCAGAAAATAGTAGCTATAATCGAGTAAGGCTTTTCCTTTGAAAGTGAAAGCGAAGATATAAAATACTGCCAGACATAAACCCGCTATTGATAAGGAAATAAAAATTGCCTTTATTGGCAAAGGCAAGAACTTATAGCGAGAAAATTCAATTTCTGTCCGTTCTAAGCCTTCGGTCAAAAATACCTTCCCTTTTTAGCTGGATGTTATTATAAGATTGAAATTTTTTAAATAATTATTGAAATAATTGTGCTCCGGAAGGGTTTCACCAATTTTCGAATTATTCCGCATTAAAAATAGCGATTTTTTTCTGCGTAGAATAATTCTTACAACCTGACCTTAAATCTTGGCAGATCTTTAGTATACTTAATCCAGAGGGCCTCCCATTCTTTATTATCATCAGCAATCTTTATTTTCTTTTCGCTGGCCTCAGCACTTGCCTTATTCCATGCTTCAATGTACCGGGCCATTAATTTAACCGCCTCTTGGTTCCAGACATCGTCTTTTGCCGTCCATTTGCCGATTTCCTTAAGGTATTTAATTGTCCCTTCATGGATCGGCGCGCCAGTATAATTTAGGAATTCGCGGAATAAGTCAATACTCATTCGCCCACAGAGGGCATGAGCATTTTTGTAAGCGTCAAAGTTTTGATGGAGCCATTTGGCGATCTGGTAGACCAATTCAGGGTCAGTCTTGGCCATCCCCCAATATAAAAAGTTGGACACCCAAGATTCTCGGCCAATTGCCGATTTAACTCCTATGCCCACTTTACTGGGAATAGTCAGAGGACGCAGTCTTACTACCTCAGCCCAACCCTTTTTATCCGCCACCGGTTTATCCAACCATCGAAGACCTTTGGGATGAGCTTCAATCTCATAAGTTACTGGACTGATTGTGGCTACCATGGCAACATCAGCTTTCCCTTCAGCGATGCTCTTAACATTCGCTGGGTAGGTACCCAAAGGAACCTTAATATAATTTTTCATAAGCTCCTTGTTATCCAATATCCCCAAAAAGGCAGGCAGAACTTCCTCTGCCCAAATGATCATGGAGGCTGAGGAAGTATTTACAGCTACTCTTACTTTTTTCCCCGCTTCCAAAAGCTTCTTTATGTCGTAAATGCTTTTTATTTCTGAGTCGCCCCTAACTGCCCATCCCCAGGGAGTGTCATTGTGATGCCAGACCACTCTCATATCTCCTTTAGGCAGCGTTATGAACCCCTCCGATCCCTCGGTATAAGTCAGTGGTTCGGTTTGAGAAGCGGAGTTGAGTAACACTTCTCCAGAAATAAGTCTTTGGATCCTCGATCCCTCTGCGTTGTCCGGGAGCACCCTTACTTTCACCCCGGTCATTCTTTCCATAATAGCGGCCCAAGCAGATGTAGAAGCATGGCTGCCTGTTCCAACCGCAGGCGTGGTGATTAGCAACTCGCGCGGCCAATTAAAGGTGGTTTGCGCCATAGAGTTTGAAGAGAGAATAAACAGGTAGAAAAAAATTAAAGATAAAAATGAACTGAATATAATTTTTTTCTTACGCATGTTTCACCTCCATAAAGGAAGTATGTAGTCTTTAGCTCATTTTGGCTAAAGTAAAGTTTTCCAAAGTAGGGAAGGGGAAAAAGAGATACAGGCATGAGGGATAAAATTTTGGGAATTAATATATAGATAAATTAAAATTGTGTCAAGTAAAAATCCAGCGGGGATAATGTATCATTTCTTGGGTCAGGGAGGGGAAACGGGAGCGGGCTCAGGATATTCCAGATCAGCGCTATGGATTTTATTTTCTTGCCACTCTAGCGCTTAAAATTAAAAAGTAAAAAAATTTGCGCATAGATGTTTATCCGGAAAATTTTTCTTTCATTCCATGCTGCTTTATTTTTCCTGGCGGGCTACTTCTACCAACTTTTTCATTGTCTAAAAGACGCCGCCCAAAACGCTCCCAACCAGAATTCATTTGGATCTCGTCGAAGCACCAAGTCACTGTTTCCTTGCCCCGGAAAGCAGGAAATCTTCGGTAATATTCTTCAATCAGGAGCCCCAAATTTTTTCCACCTCGTAGGTGGAACAGGCCATCAACCATTTATTTTCCACCTACGAAGTGGAACGGGATAAAGTGATGGGTCATATCGGGAGCAAAAAAAAATTTAAATAATAAGATTTAACTTAACTTTCATGTAGGAAAAAGTATGATTTATGCAATTATTTTCAGTTAAGAGAAAAATCCGCAACGGACTGCTGCAAAAAATTAGAGGATTAGGAATTTTAGCTAATCCCTTGAAATCATTGGTCGGGGCGAGAGGATTTGAACCTCCGACACCCTGGTCCCGAACCAGGTGCGCTACCAGGCTGCGCTACGCCCCGACTTTCTTTAATACTATGAAGGAGGAGCGAGAAAGTCAAGAAGAATGGTGGTAAGAAGGGAATAAGCAATTCCCTGCCGATTTTAATTTCGCCCCTCTCCCTCTGCCTGTCTCCTGTTGGGGCGAAATGTTAAAAACTGAACGACGGTCAGGCGGAAAAGCGCTTGACTGGTCGGCAGGTTCTTTTATAATGGAAAAAGAGCGCTTGCCTATTTTTATCTGCCGAGGGAAATAAAAATGCCACCGCTGGCTATAATTATCCTGGCAGCTGGTAAAGGGACACGGATGAAGTCAGATTTAGTAAAAGTGCTCCATCCCTTAGCCGGCTTTCCGATGTTGGGATTGGTTTTAAATGTGGCTCGTCGTCTGCAGCCAGAAAAATTATTAGTCGTTATCGGTTTTCAGAAAGAGCTTATCCGCCAAAAATTTACCGCCCCTGATATTATTTTTGTAGATCAAGACGAACAACTGGGTACAGGTCATGCCGTTTTGATGACTACCCCTAATTTAGAAGGATTTCGCGGTATCATCCTGATTCTCAGCGGAGATGTGCCACTCCTTAAAGAAGAAACATTGAGGAACTTAATCAAATTTCACGAAGAAAATCAGCATACTCTTTCTGTGTTGACTA
The DNA here is from genome assembly GCA_964484485.1 of uncultured Syntrophaceae bacterium. GTDB lineage: Bacteria > Desulfobacterota > SM23-61 > SM23-61 > SM23-61 > CAZAGD01. The sequence goes on along the minus strand of CAZAGD010000172.1, from coordinate 12,170 downwards.
CGCACTTAGAAAATCCCAAAGGATACGGAAGGATCTTGAGGAATAAGGAAGGGCAAATTCAGTGCATCATAGAAGAGAAAGACCTGCCGCCGGGGCAAGAATTAGGGGACGAAGTAAATACAGGAATTTACTGCGCGGACGCTGAGTTTCTCTTTTCGGCGCTTCCCAGTTTAAGCGATCAAAATGCGCAAAAGGAATATTATCTCACTGATATAGTCGAAAAGGCCGCAAAACAGAATAAGAAAGTGGGGGCTTTCCTCGTGGCGGAGAATTCGGAAGTTATGGGTATTAATACGCGGCAAGATTTAGCCCGGGCAAACCAAATCCTGAGGGACAGGATTGCCGAGCAGCATATGTTAAGTGGCGTAACCCTTATCGATCCGCAAAATACTTATATTGATTATGAAGTGCAAATCGGCAGAGATACGGTGATCTATCCCAACTGCTATCTTATGGGGAAAACTTCGTTGGGACAGAATTGTGTAGTCGAGCCAGGGTGCAAAATTATGGATACCAAAGTAGGAAATTTTGTGACCATAAAAGCCTCTTCCGTAATTAGTGAGAGTATTTTAGAAGATCGGGTAGAAGTGGGACCTTTGGCGCATCTTCGTCCGCAGACGATTCTGAAAGAAGGATCACGGATTGGAAATTTTGTGGAAGTCAAGAAATCAGTTATCGGGAAAGGAACCAAAGCCAATCATTTGAGTTACATAGGTGACGCTACTTTGGGAGAGCGGGTTAATGTAGGAGCGGGAACGATTACCTGCAACTATGATGGTCAAAAGAAAAATCCTACCTTCATTGAAGATGAAGTTTTCATCGGCAGTAATACAGCATTGGTAGCGCCTATCCGCATCGGCCAAAAAGCCCTAATTGGTGCGGGCTCGACGATTACTAAAGAAGTGCCACCCGAAACCATGGCGGTAGCGCGCGCCAAACAGGTGCACTACCCCAGGAGGAAAAAATAAAGATTCGAAGATGTGTGGCATTATTGGTTATATAGGACCGCGGGAAATAAAGGAAGTTCTTCTGGAAGGCTTACGGCGCCTTGAATATCGGGGATATGATTCTGCAGGCGTGGCTATTTTCCATGAAGGAAAAGTAGTCATCCGCAGGGCGCTGGGCAAACTTAAAGAACTGGAACGGAAAACCGCCGGAGAGAATTTTAACGGGCGGATAGGTATAGGTCATACCCGCTGGGCGACTCATGGGAAACCGTCGGAGATGAATGCCCATCCGCATAAAGCAGGAGGGGTGGCGGTAGTCCATAACGGTATTATCGAGAATTATCTAGCCCTTAAAGAAAAGCTGCTTCGCCAAGGGCACACATTTAAATCGGAAACAGACACCGAAATTCTGGGCCATTTGATCCAAAGTTACCTCTTCCAAGGAGCCAGTTTTGCGGAAGCTGTGCGCTACGCTCTGCAGCAAGTAGAAGGTTCTTATGCTATTGCGGTGCTTTATGAAGGCGAAAAAGATAAGCTAATCGCTGCTAAAAAGGAGAGTCCGCTCATCCTGGGCTTAGGCGAAGGGGAGATTTTTGTGGCTTCCGATATACCGGCCATTCTCCCTTACACCCGGAAGATGATTTTTTTAGAAGATGGAGAGATGGTGGTAGCTCAAGAGAAGAACTTTCAGCTTACTTCGTTGAGCGGGGAAGCCAAACACCGCCCGGCCAAGCAAATTCTATGGGATCCGGTTACGGCCGAAAAGGGCGGATACAAGCATTTCATGCTTAAGGAAATTTTTGAGCAACCGCGGGCGATTACCGATACCATTCGGGGACGCCTTTCCTTGGCCGAAGGAAAAGTTATTTTAAAAGAAGCCAATTTGGATAGTTCCCATTTAAAAGATGTCAAAAGAATATGTATTATCGCCTGCGGTACTTCTTACCATGCCGCGCTGGTGGGCAAGTTCATGATCGAAGAATTAGCCCGGGTGCCCGTAGAAGTAGACTTGGGGTCAGAATTTCGCTACCGGAATCCTATTATAGGTAACCATGATCTGCTGGTGGCCATTTCTCAATCCGGGGAAACTACAGATACTTTGGCCGCCTTCCGCGAAGGAAAAAGAAAAGGTGCCCGCACTTTGGCTATTTGCAACGTGGTCGATAGCAGCTTGGCCCGGGAGGCCGAAGGCAATTTTTATACCCATGCCGGCCCGGAAATCGGCGTAGCTTCCACCAAGACTTTTTCCTGTCAACTGGCGGCTCTCTTTTTGTTAGCCTTAGCTTTAGGGGAAACCAAAAATATTCTCTCTGCCCCAGAGGTCAGATCTCTTCTGACTGAGTTATTGAAGATTCCTCATCTTGTGCAAGAAGTTTTAGATTTAAATCCGCAGATCGAGATTATATCCAAAAAATATATGAATGCACGCGATTTCCTTTTTTTGGGGCGGGGCATAAATTATCCCATAGCTTTAGAGGGGGCCTTAAAATTAAAAGAAATTTCTTACATCCATGCTGAAGGATATGCTGCTGGAGAAATGAAACATGGTCCTATTGCCTTAATTGATGAAGATCTTCCGGTGGTCGTCTTGGCCCCCAAGGGGAAGACTTATGAAAAGATTTTAAATAATATTGAGGAAGTGCGCGCCCGGGGCGGAAAAGTAATTGCCTTAGCCAACCCGGAAAATTCAGAAGTGACGGCCAAAGCAAACGATATCCTCTTTATTCCGGAAACTCACCATTTGCTGACACCAATTCTTTTGAACGTTCCTTTGCAGCTTTTGGCCTATAATATTGCGGTGCTCAAAGGAACGGACGTAGACCAGCCCAGAAATCTGGCTAAAAGCGTCACCGTGGAATAGTTTCTTAGCTAAAGTTAAACGGAGTTTGTTCATGGATAAATATTTAAAAGCTATGCGGCGGGATGCCCAAAAGATTTTTGCGCATGCTGTGGCCGCCGTCCATCCCCGGCAGATAATCACCAATCAAGTTTCTCTCCAAGGGCATACTTTAAGAGTGGGGGAGCATCGTTTTTCGCTTTTGAGATTTAAACGCATATTTGTGGCCGGCTGTGGAAAGGCTTCTGCCGCCATGGCCGCCGGCATAGAGAAAATTTTAGGGCCCCGCATAACCGCTGGGTTAATAAATGTAAAGTATGGACATGGACAGAAATTAAAATATATTCGTCTGCAGGAAGCTGGCCACCCGCTGCCGGATGAAAATGGACTCCAAGGCACTTGGGCGATGACCAAGATGTTAAGCAACCTGCAGGAAAATGATTTAGTAATTTTCCTTATATCAGGTGGAGGTTCGGCTTTACTTCCCGCCCCCATACCGGGGATTTCTCTGCAGGAAAAACAAAAGGTAACCGATTTACTTCTATCTTGCGGGGCTACTATTCAAGAGATTAATACTTTGAGGAAACATCTGTCTTTTCTTAAAGGTGGAGGCTTGGCTAAACTTACTTATCCGGCAACCCTCATTTCTTTAATTCTCTCTGATGTGGTAGGTGATCCCTTAGATGCCATTGCCTCGGGACCCACTGTACCCGATCCAACAACCTATGCTGATTGCCAAGAGATCCTGGACCGTTACAATTTGTGGTCCAAAATTCCTCCTGGGGTGGCCAAACACATCCGGGAAGGCTTAAAGGGGAAAAGGGAAGAAACTCTCAAAGAGGGGGCCGAGGCGTTTAAAAAAGTTACCAATGTAATTGTGGGAAATAATCTCCTGGCCATGAAAGCAGCTCAACAAAAAGCTGAAGCTTTGGGATACCATACTTTACTCCTTTCTTCGCGTATAATTGGCGAGACGAAGGAAGTGGCTAAAGTACATACGGCCATTACTAAAGAAGTGCTGTTAAATGGGATTCCTGTGGCCCCACCAGCTTGTATTCTTTCGGGAGGAGAAACTACGGTCACTTTGCAAGGCTCAGGAAAAGGAGGAAGAAATCAGGAGTTCGCCCTCGCCGCTGCCTTAGATATTGCAGGCTTAAAAGGAGTAGTTATTTTGAGTGCCGGAACTGATGGCACAGATGGACCGACCGATGCTGCGGGAGCCTTTGCCGATGGAAACACTGTGGCGCGGGCTAAAACTTTAGGTATGGAAGCGCAGAATTATTTAGCTCAAAATAACTCTTACCCCTTTTTTAAAAAACTTGGCGACCTTTTTATTACCGGTCCCACAGGAACCAATGTAATGGACCTGCGTTTAATTTTAATTAAGCAACCGGGTAAAAATTAAAAGCCCTAAAGAGCAAATGCGAGTTAAGGTAGGTTGTTGCGGATTTCCCAAGGCCCGCACCCAGTATTATAAATTTTTTAATCTGGTGGAGATTCAGCAGACTTTTTACCAGCCGCCCCAAATTAGAACAGCTGAACGCTGGCGCCAAGAAGCCCCTGGAGAATTTGAGTTTACCATAAAAGCCTGGCAACTAATTACTCATGAGGCCCAAAGTCCCACTTACCGGAGACTTAAGTTTTCCTGGACCCCCCAAAAATTATCAGCCTGCGGATCTTTTAAACCAACGAAAGAAGTGCATTTTGCTTGGCAAAAGACTAAAGAAATTGCGGCTGTTTTAGGGGCTAAGGTGATAGTTTTTCAAACTCCAGCCAGTTTTTTTCCATCGCCAGCGAACTTAGCAAATTTGCGTAATTTTTTTCGGGAAATTTCCCGGGATGATTTTATTTTTGTTTGGGAGCCAAGGGGTAAGTGGAAAAAAGAAGATGTGCAAAGACTCTGTCAGGAGCTAAATTTGATCCATGGTGTAGATCCCTTCAAGGCGGAAGCTCAATATGGAGAAATCTTCTACTATCGACTGCATGGGATTACCGGCTATCGTTATCGTTTTACTGAAGATGATCTTAGAACTTTAAAAGACAAAACTTCGGGTGTTGGCTATTGTCTATTTAACAATGTAAATATGTGGGCAGATGCTCTAAATTTTCAAAAGATAATAGCTGAGATAGAAAGGGCAGAGAGCTGATAATGGGAAGATGGACCGGCTGCTAAAAGACCAGGAGGGAGGAGGGGAAAATGGCTGAGGCTGAGACAGTAGGCCAGCATTGGTTCTTTAAAAGCTTTACCCAAGAAGAATTAAAGTTATTTTTAGCTAAAGGGGAGCAAGTATATTTTCCAGCGGGGAGTAAAATCCTCAAAGAGGGGGAGCCGGCAGAATCATTTTACATTCTGTTAGCAGGGACTGTTTCGATAAAAATTATCCGCCAAGAACATGAAGAATTTATTTTAAGTACCCTCAAGCATCCTGGAGAAATATTTGGTTGGTCCACCTTGGTAGAGGAGGGACGTTTTACAGCTACCGCGGAGTGTTTAGAAGATTCCCGCCTCATTTCTTTTAAACGGAAGGATTTGGAAGATTTTTTTGCAGAACATCCGCAATTGGGTTATCGATTTATGAAAAATTTAGCGCGTTTAATTTCCCGCCGCTTAGAAAGCACCAGAGCTCTACTATTCAAGGAAATATCTTAATTGCTTCGGGGGCTATTTATTCGCCACCGCATATAAATATATCAAGCCAGCGCCCACTACTGTACCGGCAATTACACTCCCCCAAAAAATTTTCTGGCGCTGTTCCTCATTGAAGGGAGAGGGATCATCATCCACCACTACATAGGGAACTTCCTTCCCTTCTACAAAAATGAATAAATTAAAAGGCTCAGTATAAATCCATTCATAAACCTTTTCGCGCTGGGGAGATAGTTGGCGAAAGAAGCGGATATACTGGGGTGGGCCGTATCTTTCCCAGATAGCTTTTTCATCTGGAGATAGCTTTTCTTCGTCTATTTTTTTTACCAGCCATCTTTCGGAGACTCCAGTGCGGCCACTTTTTTTAAGATAGTTAGGCTTATAGCCACAGCCCAGGGAAGAAAAAAAGATAACTGTTAAAAAATAAATTAGAGCTCTGTGGTATTTTCCTCTTAGATTCATTTTATGACCTTTCCCCTTTAGGCGCGCTCTGGGAAAAATTCTTTTAGAAATTGCCCGATTGCTTCTCTTTCGGAAAGAGATAGCCCAGAATCTCCAGCAAACATCCGCGGATTAGTTATGATCCCTTGCTGGTATAGAGCAATTTTCAAGTTCTTTGCTGGATTATTATAATAAAGTTGGTAGAATTTTTTCAATTTCTCGCTTTTCTCCCAAAGGCTAAAATTTTGAGCAGGGTTTTCAGAGGGATTTAAAGAAGCCCAAACGACTTCTTTCCAGTCACCGGGAAAAAGGTTAGCTCCCGCAGAGACCACACCGGCGGCACTTGGTTGGGCCAGAAAATTTTTTTCATCGCCATCATAAAGCCTAAAATCACGGCGCAGGCGTACAGCCCGCTGATAATTAATAGCTCTTTTCAGATCACTAAGATTAATTAAGCCCGTAATTGCTGGATGAGTAGCCAACCTTTTTAAAATGTTTGTCCTGATATTTTTCCTTTTCCAAGATTTTTGGGACAAAGAAATGAGCGAAGGATTATTAGCCAAGATTATCGGCAAAGAAGTTTGCTCTAAAAGAGTTTCGTAAAACTGGGGCAGCTTGCGGTTGCTATGGTACCAAAGGGGCGCGTCTACCAAATAAAGCAAGCCCTTTTCGGCCAGGGAACGATATTTCTGGCCAATTTCCGCAAAATTAGCCGTAGTTTCTTCCGCAGTAGAAGCAGTAAGGCCAAGAAATAATGGCTTTTGACCTGTGCTCGCCTCTATGGCCCCCTGAGCTAATTCCAAGCGCAGTTTATTAGATAGATAAATTCCTTCGCCGATCATTCCTTCGCCGATAAAGAGGCCATCAGCAAAAGGTAGAGTATGGTGTAAGAGATTTTGCCAAGAAGGCCAGTCTATCTCACCTCGTTCATTAAAAGGGGTGATCAGGGCTATGATCAGACCTTTGGGCGGATAGATGATCATATTATTTTTAATTTCCCGCATTGCAATATATCTTGAAGGGTAATCATTCCCTTGAGCTTCTTTTCTTTGTCGACCACGGGCATGGCGAAGAGCTTTTTCTCGCCGAAGAGCCGCCAAGCTTCGCCAATGGAGGTACTTTCTTCCACGGCGGGTAAGTCGGTAATCATAAAATCGGCTATTTTTTGCTTTAAGAAATGGGGCGAACCAAGGTGGCCTCGTTTTAATTCGCGATCAGTAACTATTCCGGCCAAGGTATTTTCTTCGTTAAAAATGAGAACTAATCCTTCTTCGTGCTCATGGAAAACCTGCAGCAGATCTTGCATAGTGGCCTTGGAGGAGAGCACCGGAAAATCAGATAAGGGGTGCATGATCTCCTTTACTTGCAAGGCCAAGCGTTCTCCCAAACTTCCCCCAGGGTGGAAAAGAGCAAAATCTTTCTCCGCAAATTTTTTCTGGCGCATCAAAGCGATAGCCAGGGCATCTCCCATAACTAAAGTGGCGGTAGTGCTGGAAGTGGGGGCTAAGCCCAATGGACAAGCCTCTCTTTCTACGCCCACATCCACCGCGACCAAACTATGGCGAGCCAAGGTAGAATTTAGGGCACCAGTTAGACTGATTATCTTCGCCCCTATTTTCTGAAGAGCAGGCAGGAGGTTGATAATTTCTGTAGTTTCCCCGCTGTTGGAAATGGCGATGATCACATCTTGGGGAGTGACCATTCCTAAATCTCCATGAAGCCCTTCTACCGGATGCAGAAAAACAGCGGGAGTGCCTGTACTGGTAAGGGTGGCAGCGATTTTCCGTCCGACTAATCCTGATTTGCCAATGCCAGTGATGATTACGCGCCCTTTACAGGCCAAGAGTATCTCCACGGCCCGGGCAAAGTTTGCATCTAGACGTTCCAGAAGGCCTTGAATGGCTTCCGCTTCAATCTGGATGACTTCCCGAGCATGACGTAAAATTTCTTTTAAAACTTTTTCCTGCAATGGATAGCCTCAGCCAAAAGAATCAGCAACTATAATAGCCTATTTCTCCAATTAGTTCCACTTGCCCAAAAGAAAAATTTTAAAAATATTACGAGGTCCTTGCCAAACCGACTTTTTGGTCACTCCCGCGAAAGCGGGAGTCCAGAAAGGCCATGAGAATACTGGATTCCTGCCTGCTTCAGCTTGCTTCATGCTTGCGCCGAAATGACTTATTAATGGGAGCATAAAATAAACGACATCTTAAGGCGTGGTTCGGCAAGCCCCAAGGGCTTGCCCTACGAAAAATTAAAAAAATCTCAAATGTAGGGCAAGGGCTTGACCCTTGCCGCATTTGGTTTTATTTCTTAGGTGTAATTACGGCACAATTTCATTGGGGAAACTCCATAAAGCCAGACCACGGAGTAAGATAAGAGTGATAACTGTAAATATTTAATTGCTCCGAGTAATAATTGCCTCCCAAATGACTTTTTCAGAGATCTCATTATTTAAATTTGACGTGCATCTTTTTTTCATCTATTATATGAAAAAATAAGAAATAAGCAAATTTGGTTTTGGGGTTACAGGATAAAATGGGTGGGCATCTGCTGCGGCTAATAAAATTTTTTCAAGATTTCTTGGCGGGGCTGACTTCGTTTGAGATTGAGCAAACTGCCCGGCAGGAGAAGATTTCGCGGCAAGATTTATTTTTGCTGATAATTTTTGGGAATATTTTGGGTTTACCCATTTTCTCGTCTTACTATGCCTTGCGCCTGTTGCCCTATATTTATCCAACAATTCCCGGGTGGGCAAAAAGAATGCTGCGTGAAGTTGACTTTACCGAAATAAAGACACTCTAGGTGGGGGGATAGGCAAAATGACCACGCTTACACGCTTTGGAGTATCTATTGAGGCCAGCTTGCTTCGTGATTTTGACCGACTAATCAAGCGCAAAGGTTACCAGAATCGTTCCGAAGCCCTGCGCGACTTAATCAGAGACAGTCTGGTCCAGGAAGAATGGGCAGAGGGAGAAAAAGAAACGGTAGGGACTATTTCCCTCGTTTATGATCACCACAAAAGAGAGCTTTCCAAGACTTTATTAGAGATGCAACATGAAAATTATTTTTCCATCCTTTCCAGTTTGCATATCCACCTTGATGAACATAATTGTTTGGAAGTCGTGGTCGTCAAAGGAAAGGCCAAGGAGATTAAAAAGATTAGCGATCGACTGATCGGGACGAAGGGCGTAAAGCATGGTAAGCTCTCTTTAACTACCACAGGTAAGAATCTTAAATAGTTATTTTTCTTATTCTGAGCAGGCGAGCCCCTTTTTTAAATTTTCTAAATTCCTTTCCATAAGGTCAAGGAAAGTAACTTTTTCGGCCCGTTGCTTTTTAGTCAAATTAGCCCCCGGGTTTAAAATCAAAATTTGAACTCCCGCTTCCTTAGCCAGAGCTTTAGCTAAGCGGGGATTAACCATCTCTTCCGCAAAGATAAATTTGGCCTTTTCCTTTTTAGTAAGGGCGATTACTTCCGCCATTCTTTTGGGGGTGGGCTCAGCATTAGGATTAATTCCGGAGAGAGCAATTTGTTGCAAACCATAACGCTGGGCTAAATAACCAAAAGCTGCGTGCCCTCCCAAGATAAGGGAACGTTGACGGCAGGTGGCTAATACTTTTTGGTATTTCTGGTCTAAATCTTTAAGCTTTGCTTGGTATTCATGGGCATTCTGTTGGAAATAGGCAGCTTGCTCCGGGGCGATTTTGCTTAAAGCTCCAGCAATTAGATCGATAATTTTTAGGTCGAGAGCGAAATCTAACCAGAGATGCGGGTCGATTTTATGTTCTTTTGGGGAAAGAGACAAACTGCGTATTAAATCCAACAAATATAATTTTTTCCCAGACGCTGCTTTGGCCACTTTATCTACCCAAGGTTCCATGGCTGCCCCAATATAAATGAAAATGTCGGCCTGAGCTATTTTCAAGACATCGCTTGGTTTCGGTTCCCAAGTATGAGGTTCCACTCCCGGGGGAAGGAGCAGGGTAACTTCAGCCTGTTTTCGGCCGACTTCCTGAGCAAATTCTTGCAAGGGAAAGAGGCTGGTGACAACTTTAATTTTGCTCTGCCCGTAGGAAAAATTAATTGCCCCGCCAAGAATAAAATAAAAAAGAGAAAATAGAAAAATAATTTTTTTATTCATGAAAAAGCTCCGTTAAAGTTATTTTACCCAGCCCATCTTTTCAAAAGAAACTTAAATATTAACCCAGGCATCTTTGAAGAATACGATAAAAATTACCGCCCATAAAAGCTTTGATGTCTTCCTTGGTGAGGCCAACTTCTTTCATGGCTGCAGTTAATTTAGGGAGATCAAGGATATCGCGGTAGCCTTTGATGAAACGAGGAATATTTCCTCCGCCGTCTGTCCCCAGGCCAACATGTTCGATACCTAAGCGTCTTTTCATTTCCAGAATTTCTTGCGCCCAATCTAAAAATGTCTGGCGTTTATAATTCGGGCGAATGAAGGCCCAAGGCCAGGTGCAGATAACTCCTCCTGTCTTAGCTATCAACTCCATATCTTTCCAAGTACGCATGCGGCCACACTCTTGGAGATCCTCTGTAGGGCAGGGGTTGGTGTGCGAATCAAGTAAAGGTTTAGGGTTCATCTCGACTATTTGTTTCAATGTCCGCGGATGGGCATGGGCAACGTCTACGACCATACCTATCGTTTGCATCCGTTCGATCACCTTTCGTCCTGCTTTAGTCAATCCGTTACTATAAGGCCCAGGATGGGCATTTCTCCAGGGCTTCATTATATCTCCCAGTTCATTGTTCCGATAATGGACTAAGGTAATGATTCTTACACCTAATTGGTAAAATTCATCTACTCTGGCAACTTTCCCCTCAAGTGGATCCCCTCCTTCAATAGCCATAATTGCTCCAGGGACATAATGATTTTTGGTCACTATGGGTATTTCAGGTGCTTTGGTTATTAATTTTACTTTTCCAGAATCCACCAGTTTCTGGACACGTTTTAATTGGTTTAGAGCACTTTTATAATAGGTAGTACTGGGATTTGAACTAAAGAAAGGTAGATCACCAACCCCCGCGAAGACGCTGGCCGCCATCCCTAAATTTATGATCTTTCGGAGAGTGGAAGACGCATCTATTCGGGAAGGACGGAGATGGTGAAATTGGTCGGGATGGGCGTGAGCATCGATTATTTGGATTCCTGGAAAAATTGACTGATCGGCAGTTTGATATGCTGAAGAATGAGCACAGGCCATAATTAAATTATGGAAACTGCCCAGAGCTGCTAATGTTAAAGAAAGTCGGAGAAACTCGCGTCGTTCCATCAAGCCAACCTCGTATACTTCGATAATATAAAATTTAGCTTTTTGGGAGATTATTTCAAGAAAAAAATTTGCTTCTTTATTTTTTCTGGATTATGATCAAAAAAGAATTTGCCTGCCAGGCCGAAAGGAGGATTTTATGGCCTTAAAGACGAGAACGGAGTACCTAGCTTCTTTAAAAAAGCTTCGTCCTAACATTTATAAATTTGGGCAGAAGATTGAGGATGTAACTACCAATACCTTTACGCGCCGCGTAGTAGAAAGTCATGCTCGGGCTTATGATGCCGCCCATAATCCAGATTTGGCTTCTCTTTTTACTACTACCTCCACATTCACTGGCGAGAAGGTACACCGCCATAATTCCCTAATGACTTCTATGGAAGATGTAATAGCCAATTCGAAAATGAAACGCTCCATGTACCAGCTCACCGGAACTTGCACTGGGGGACTATGCGCGGGGTGGAATGCTATGAATACTATGTGGGCGGTTACTTTCGAGATGGATAAAGCTCAAGGTACAAATTACCACGAAAGACTTAAGAATTGGATTTTGCAGGCCCAGTCATCAGGTTGGACGATCGCTGGTGCGCTCACCGATGCTAAGGGAAATCGTAGTTTAAAAGCCTCCCAGCAACCAGATTTAGATACTAATTTGCGCATCATCGAGGAGAGAAAAGAAGGTATAGTTATCCGGGGGGCGAAGTTAATGATCTGTGGCGTGGCGGCCAGTAACGAAATTTTTGTTTTGCCAGGCACCACTTATGGCGAGGCTGAAAAAGATTTTGCGCTAGCTTGTGTTGTGCCTCGTGATATAGATGGATTGACGATCATAGAGACCAGAAGACCAAGCGATACCAGGGAACAGGAAGAAGGTTTTGATATTCCTGTGGAGACGGGGATTACCCAGGCCTATTTGATTTTTGAGGATGTTTTTGTGCCCAAAGAAAGAGTTTTCTTAGGCCGAGAATTTGCCTTTACGGGAAAGATTATCCAAATCTTTACC
>CAZAGD010000171.1:0-3484 GCA_964484485.1 uncultured Syntrophaceae bacterium | reverse complement strand
GTTTCAGGCATATCTATAATTGCCATGAAGTCGCATTGTATAAGAATGCCTTCATCCATAATCCCTTGCAAAGTTTGTCGAGCAGGACGGGTTTCTTTTTTGGGAAAAATCTTAAGCCATTCTTTATTCAGAATATCTCTTTGAGAACGATCTTTCATCCAGAAATTTATTTTGATTATATCATCCATAGTCCCGCCTGCTGCTTCAACAATACTGCGCATATGGCTAAAAAGAAAAGCGCATTGCTCTTCAAGCGTCGGGGGAGTTTTACCACTGGCTGGGTTCACTCCATTAATAATTCCGGAGACTAAAAAATTCCCAATCTTGCAGGCATTTGGTATTGGATTTACGTGTTTAAATCCCTCGATATATATGCTTTTTCGCTTCCCCATTTTTATTCTCCTTTTTTGGATTTCATGCTTATTTAAAACCTTGTTTATGGAAAAATATCGATGATATGTGAACCTTTAAAAATCAAGTAAGATAGGCATTTGGGAAACATTCTAAATTTTTTAATTCTAAATCTTGCCAAGAAGGCATTCGGGCTTAAATCCTATCAACCTGTTAATGTCCCATTTATTTCCTAAGTGCCTCCCGTTTTTTACTTTGTCTGGCAGACTTAATCAATAAAAGAACAGAATACCATGCTTATTTAAATGTTATTGCTTAAAGGATTAGTCTTTAATTGGAAATTCTTCTAATGATTGAGGTTCCACACTAGTAGCCTTTATTTTTGATAATCGCGGCAGATTCCATAAGCGCCAGTTGCTTTTTGAGTAACTTTTTTCTTTGCCAGACAAAAATTAATAGAAGAAGGACAGCCCCCACGGCATCGGTCATAAGCCCTGGTTTTATGAGCAGCAAAGCACTGGCTCCCAGAAGAAGTCTTTCCAGTATCGATGCCCTTATCAAAAGCCATCCTTGGATAGCCGCTGCCAGAGCAAAGGTACCTCCTGTGGCAGTTACTAAGGAAAGGAGGATACTTTGCAAAGTGTCGAGCAGAAGGAGTGCTGGGCCGTAAACAAACATAAAAGGAACTATGTAAGCGGCCGCACCCAAGCGTGTTGCCGTCCACCCTGTTTGCCATGGATCGGACCCAGCAATCCCAGCCCCAGCATAAGCTGCTACGGCAACAGGGGGAGTAATGGCGGCGAAACAGGCGAAATACATCGCAAACATATGGGCGGCCAGTGGTGGAACACCCATGTCGATAATAGCTGGTACGGCCACCGCAGCAACGGTAATATAAGCGGGAACAGTTGGTAAGCCAGTCCCCAGCATAAGACAGGAAAGAGCCGAAAGAAGTAAAGCGGGAAAAAGATAGCCTCCTGACACGCTCAAAACGAAACCAACGAATTTTAAGCCAATACCCGTTAGCGTGATTGTCCCAACGATGATTCCAGCAGTAGCGGTAGCCACCGCAATGAGGATGGTTCCGATGGCCCCTGCGGCCAAGCCAGATAGGACTTGTGGAAGGCCCATGCGAGTCTCCCGGCGAATCCAACTGACAGCGACGGTGGATATAATAGACCAGAAAGCGGCTAAATAGGCGCTAAAGCCAGCTATAAGAAGCCCAATAAGTATGAAGATAGGCAAGGGAAGATGCCAACCATTTTTGAAAGTGCTCCAGAAAGATGGAAGTTCTTCTTTGGAAAGTCCGCGCAGACCCATTTTTAGCGCCTCGAAATGAACCATGAAACCAACGGCCAGAAAATACAAAAGGGCCGGAATAACAGCTGCCAGGGCGACTTTGGGATAACTCATCCCTAAAAATTCAGCCATGACAAAAGCCGCTACTCCCATCACCGGGGGCATGATTTGGCCACCAGAAGAAGCTGCAGCCTCAACCGCGGCCGCAAAATGAGGTTTATATCCCAGGCGTTTCATGAGTGGTATGGTCACCGCTCCTGAACCTACAGTATTCGCGACAGCACTTCCAGTTATGGTCCCTTCAAAAGCGCTAACAACGACTGCTACTTTAGCCGGTCCTCCTCTCGATCCTCCCACTAATGATGACCCCACATTCATGAAGAATTGACCTACCCCAGATTTTTCCAAAAAAGCTGCGAAAATAACATAAAGAACGACAAAAGTGGATGATGCTCCCAGTGGAATTCCAAAAATACCCTCTGGGGTAAGATATAAATGTTCAATGATCCGATGGAGAGTAAACCCGGAATGAGCGAACGCAAAAGGGAGATGCTGGCCGAGGAAGAGATAAGCCAGACAAGCGAGAAGAACCCCGGTCAGAGCAAGTCCCATGGTTCGGCGGCCTGCCTCAAGGAGGAGAAATAGGAGGGTGATCCCAAAAAAATAGTCCCAAATAGTCACTGGATCAACGCCGATCCACCGGCTGGTCAACCGCTCATATTCCCAGATCCCGACATAGGTGGTCGCGAGAAAGGCGAAAAAGGCAAGTGTGAAGTCCCACACAGATGGCTTGGAACGGGCAGATGACCTAAACGCTGGGTATACGAGGAAAGCTAATGGAAGCAGCCAAGCAAGATGCAAAGATCGCATGCGCAGTGCTTCCAAAATTCCGAACCTGGCAAGATAAAGGTGGTAGAGGGATGCTACTACTGCGATAGTGGTAATCCCAACTCCAACGAAACCAATAATTTGCCTTTTTCCAGCCCCTTCAGCAGGGGATAGGGCCTTAATCTGTGACTCTTTACTTTCCATGGGGAAATTACCTTAGACCTTATTTTATCCATCCTCTTTCTCGATAGTATTTTTCCGCTCCGGGATGAAGAGGAGCTGGAAGGGCTTCGGTTCCTTTACCAGCGGAGAAAGCATCAGCATAGTCCGGAATTAAGCCTTTAAATTTTTTTAAGTTTTCCGCATCAAAGGCGAGTTTAGTAATACGGTAAGCATCCTCTTCAGGCATGTCGGCACGAACCACTATTGTCTGATATGTTCCCAATGTGAATAATGGCTGGGTAATGGTTTTGTAGGTTCCAGAGGCCAGACTCACTATGTTCCACCCGTCGAGTTCAGCTAAAAGCTTCCGGGCAATATCATCACTGGGAACTAGCATCCTTAAAGGACGGGAAAGTTCCAATTCCGAGAAAACGGGGATGGGAGCCACACCAAATAACGAAACAGCATCGGCATGACCGTCTCTCATTAAATTCGCAGAATCAGCCCAAGAGACGTGGCTAACTTTTCCTCCCCATTTAACGAGCTCTTCATAGCTCATGCCATAAGCTTCTAAAACTTTGCGCGTTGAGAACTCAGAAAGACTTCCTTTTGGAGAGGTGGTAAGTCTAATAGGCAACTTTTTCTCTTTAATCTCGGCAAGGGAAGAGACGTTCTTGCCTTCCAAAATGAGGAACTGATAATAGAGGCCAGCCACTCTCCCCAGTATTCGAATGTTTTTTCTTGGTTCCTTGAAGGGGTCCTTTCCGGCTACCGCATTCGCTATTACGAAACCTGGCACCATGCCAATATGGGCTTCTCCCTTGTAAACCTGTTCTAATGCTGT
>CAZAGD010000170.1:0-8553 GCA_964484485.1 uncultured Syntrophaceae bacterium | reverse complement strand
GCTAAAGAATTACCAAAAGCGACTATAACTCGTTTCAACTCCGGCAGACTTCCTTTTTCGGCGGCCAGATAGAGAGGCTCTACGTAAAGAATTGATTTTTCAATAGGGATAGCCAGTAAGTTTCCGCGAATAACCTGGGAGCCTCTTTGGTTCCAAAGAGAAAGCTGTTTGGATATTTCCGCATCCTGGTCAATGCGCGCTTCAATCTGTCTGGGGCCAAAGACTAACTTTTGTTTGGGAAAGCGATAGACGATTAATTTCCCATAATACGGATTATCGCAGCGGGCTGCCAACCAGGCCGACATATTATCTTTACGACTGGGAGTAAAAGGTAGCAACAAAACGAATTCTTCTTTCTTCTCTTCCGGGAGCTTCATGATGGTGTAATAGGGCAGCATCTCTTGTTCTCCCCCAGGCCCGGGGCGCCGCGGAATAGCCCAGAGGTCTTCCTTATTATAAAAAACTTGCGGGTCTTCCATATGATAGGTACTGTACATCCGGGCTTGGATAGAAAGTAGGCCTGGAGGATAACGGATATGTTTCTGCAGCTCTGCGGGCATCTCTTCCAAGGGTTTTAAAATCTCGGGGAAAATTTTAGCATATGTTTTGATGATAGGATCTTGCGGGTCACTTATATAAAGAGCTATTGTGCCGTCATATGCGTCAACCAAAGCTTTGACTGAATTACGGATGTAATTACCCATTTGGCGCATTGGTTCAGAATAAGGGAAGCGATCGGTCGTTGTATATCCATCTATGAACCAAATTAAACGACCCTCAGGTGAGATAACCAAATAAGGATCGGAATCCAACTTCAAAAAGGGAGCGACCCGATTAACTCGATCCATGATCTTGCGGTAATACATAACCCGGCTTGCGGAAGTAAGATCATTGGAAAGCAAAATAGTAAAGGAGCCAAAGCGTACCGCAAAAAGTAATTTCCTGAAAAAAGTTAAAGGAACACCTCCGCGGCCGGTATATTGGGTGTAAACGTTTTTCTCCCCTACAGGATAATCAAACTCCGGTCTTTTGGTGCGCACAAAAACATACTCATTAGAAATCTCTCCATAATAGATTTCTGGCCTGGTTACTTTAATATCGGCGGAAGCAACAGGGGGAATATCTTTGATGAAGAATTCGGGCAAGCCCTCGCGGGTTATGCGATTTACAGGACCAAGCACTACCCCATAACCATGCGTATAAGTGAGATGTTCGTTGACCCAGGTCCGGGCTGGCAGGGCGGCATAGGATAGTTCCCGCGGGGAAAGCATTACTTGTCGGTATTCACCGTTCACATAATAGCGGTCATTGTCTACATCTACAAACTTATAATAGGTGCGAATTTCCTGGAGCTGGCTATATGTTGTTAGGAGAGGAGCATGATCCCAAAGGCGAATATTCTTAATGGTTAGATCATTTTTAGTAAGGTCTTCGCGGGTTAAATTTTCTTCGGCTGGAAATTCGCGGTCTTCAATGCTGTTTAGTTGATAGGCGAGACGGGTATATTTAATGTTTTGTTCAATGAAGGGTTTTTCTAAGACGAATTCGTTGGGAATTACTTTAAATTTTTGTACTATCCCCGGGTAAATCCCCGTACCCACAATGAGGGTGAGTAAAAAAGCTGCTATACCTATACCTGGGAATCGCCAGTCGCTGCGCCAGATCAAGGCAAGGATGGAAAGACCACAGAATATGGTTACCCCCATTAAAAATTTTAGAACCCAGAGTTGCGTAGTAACATCAGTATATCCAGGTCCGAATACCACTCCTCGCTTAGTGAAAAGCAGTTCAAACAGCTCAAGCCAAACTCCCCAAGTACCCAAGAAAAATGTACAAGCTACCAAGATGGCCAAATGCCACCGAGCCGGTTTGGTTATGCGACCAAAACGGGGAGGAGTAAATTGAAAAGACCGGCGGAAAAAATAGACCAAAGCAGTAGCAATGGTGGTAATAATCAGTACAGTCATTAGCCAGCCGTAAATGTATTTAAGAAAAGGAAATTGAAAAACATAGAAACCAATATCCCGGTTAAAAAGAGGATCAGGGAGCCCAAAGGGGGTGGCCTGCAAATAACGTAGGTAATTTTCCCATTGCCCGGCTCCTCGCAGAGCTGCAAATAGGCTAAAGAGCAGAGAACCTAAAAGAATTAAAGGAAATAAAGGCTGCTTCCTTGGTTCCCAGGGAGGCAGGTGGATTAAATCATCTTCATCGATCCAGTACTCTTTACTTGATAGACGATCGGCCAGGAAAAGATTCAGGAAGAAAATTAAAAAGAAAGCCAACCCAAATAGAAGAGCAACTTTCAACTGAGCGAAGAAGGTAATAGTGAAGACTTTTTCGAAACCCACTTCCTGAAACCAGTACCAATCTGTGATTAACTCCACTCCCCGCCAAAAAAGGGAGATAAAAACTAAAACAGCGATGAAGATGATCCCGCCCAGGGCGGGGCGTAAGGGGGAACCGGGATGGCGCATGTCTCTTAATGGACTCATAACAACTTTCCTTTATTTTTAGATGCCGAGTAGCAAAATTTTAATAAGTATAGCAGATGGGCAAAACCTTCACAATCAACTTTTTCCAGTTTCCACGTCTAAATAGCGATAAAACCTTAGTTCCTTTCCCTGACCATCTAACAGTTTTAATATTTCTAACCAGCAACAAACAGCTGGGAGCCTCTCTCCCACCCGCCTGAATTAAGCTGGAATTTAAAAACTGATCGGCGGACAACTCCTTTCCTGCTTGACACCGCCCATTTAATCCGCTAATTATTACCCATGCATATAGCAGTTGATGGATATAATTTTATCAAACAATCTCCTTCCTTGCGAGCCTTAGAAAAGGTTGATTTGCAGGAAGCCCGGCAGAAGTTGGTTAAGCTTTTGGCCGAATATAAAAGAATTAAAGGACACTCCATTACTGTAGTTTTCGATGGTATGCAGGAGATAAGTAGGGGTATTCAAAAAGAGCGCCAAAGCGGGGTGGAAATAATTTTCTCGCGATCCGGAGAGAAGGCAGATGATGTCTTAAAAAGAATGGCCGCCGAAAAGAAGAAAGGGATAGTGATCGTTACTTCTGATCGGGAAATTGCTCATTTTGCGGAAAAGAAAGGCGCCGCCTCTATTTCCATAGAAGATTTTAATATGCGCTTAGAGATGGCCCGCATATTTTCCTTTAAAGGAGAAGAAGAAAAAGATTCTGGCTATCGGCCCCTCTCTCCCCATAAAAAAGGACCCGCTCATAGACTTCCCAAGAGTAAACGGCGAGCTGAACTCTCTTTCAAGAAACTTTAAATTGATGATATGCGTCTTTTAAAAGGATAATAGGGTGAATTGTTTTTATTCCGGTCCCCTGAAAAATTTGCATAGCGCAAGCAGGACAACTTGTGGCAACTACATCAACTCCACTTTGGCGAATTTCTTCCAAAAGGGGACGGCCAATCTCCAGGGACAAATCAAAATATTTTTTCTTTAAACCAAATGTCCCAGCTAAACCGCAACACCTATCTTGAAAAACTTTAATTTTTAAGCCAGGAATTAGTTTTAGAATCTCTACTGGTTCACGCGAAACACCTAATGCGCGCAGATGGCAAGGATTGTGGTATCCTACGGATAAAGAGATTTCTCCCAAATTTGTGTTTAATTCGCCTTTCTGTTTAAGCTGGTAGAGAAATTGATGAATCTCCCAACATTGCTGCCCAATTTTTGCATAACCTGCGTGATTAATAAGGCGTTGATATTCTTTTTTAACCATCAAAGCGCAGCTTGGTTCGCTGAAAATGATGGACCTTCCTTTTTCCACCAGGGAGTGCAATATCTGGAGATTTTTTTCTGCGCCCTTTAAAGGGGAAGATAAATCGCCAGCGGAAAAACGGGCAATTCCGCAGCACTCAAAATCCGGAATCTCCATGCCCCACCCGTTGAATTTCAATACCTCCTGCACGGCTACGGCTTCTCCTTTGGGATCATTATAATTGGCCGAACAACTCAGGAAATAAGCCACTTGCTTATTTGCCGGAAAGGAACCATTATAGATTTGGCGAAAATTTTGGGAGGAGAAATTAGGTAATTTTCTCCGCCGGTCAATTCCCAAAGTTGCTTCCATTAAGGCTCGCGTCGGTGGCCAATGCAGGGCCAGGTTACTAAGGGGGGCGAAAGAACTGCCCAAACGGCAAGAGAGATGAGTATCGGCAACTAATTTATCCGTCCATCTGAGACCATGTTTATTTATGAAGTGGGCTCGGGCTTGGAGAGCCATCCAAGGAATATCTACTCCCGTGGGGCATTCCGTAAGGCACCTTTGGCAGTTTATACATTGATCCATGATCCTTTTTAACTCGGGGGAAGCTAAGAACCTCTCGGCAGGCAATCGGCCCGAAATAAGCTCCCTAAGTAAGACCGCCTTCGCTCGTCCTAAAGCATATTCTTCATTAGTAGCTAAAGCGACGGGACAGTAAGAGCGACATTTTCCACAACCATGGCAACTTTCCACTTCTGTTCGCAATAGTTCATCATCGAAGGGGCTTTTCGTAAGCTGGGGCTGATAATCTGTTCCCCATTTCAGATTCTTGGAGATCAGGGCGGGATCTTCGCCAACGATTCTCCCCGGATTCAAAAGGCCTTGCGGGTCGAAGAGGTTTTTTACCTCCCTAAAAGCGGAATATAAACGAGGGAACTGCTTCGGTACATAGGCAGTGCGCAAAAGGCCATCGCCGTGTTCACCGCTAATAGTTCCTTTTAAACGCCAAACAAGCTCATAAGTTTCTGCAGCAATTCTTTCCATTTTGGCGATATCTTCAGCTTTTCTTAGATCCAAGAAAACCATAACATGGAGATTTCCATCTCCCGCGTGACCATAGATGCTGGCTTCCGCTTGATTTTTTTTAAAAATTTCCCGCAAGCCAGCAATGTATTCGCCCAAGCGACTGGGATGAACCGCCGCATCTTCAATAAAAGCTGTAGGTTTCTTCGGCCCTTTTACTTTATTTAAAATAGGCCCAGAGACGCTCCGCACTTTAGTAAGCATTTCTCGTTCTCTCGCATCCTGAGCTTCCCGCATCGCCCAAGCTAATTTCTTTTCTTCAATGAGCTGCATTTGGATCATCTTCATTTTTTCATGCAGCTCTTTTCCCAAAGAGCCTTCGAGTTCAATAAATAGAGTAGCTTCTATTCCCTCAGGAAGATAAGGACGCATTTCTGGATATTTATCGCGGGCTAAATCAATAATTTGTTTTTCCATTATCTCCAACATGGTCGGAGAGAATTTTAAAATTTCTTCGGTAGCTTGTCCTACGGTATCTAAGGAATGGAAATAGATTAAAGCAGAATGCGTCTGTCCCGGAAGGTCGACGATGCGTAACCATGCTTCGGTAAAAATGCCTAAAGTTCCTTCTGAACCTACTAAGAGGGGGGTAAGATCGAGCACGTCATCTTTCTTCACTTGCCAAAGATCATAGCCACAGGAGTTTTTGGTAGTATATGGACGTTC
This sequence comes from uncultured Syntrophaceae bacterium, assembly GCA_964484485.1. GTDB lineage: Bacteria > Desulfobacterota > SM23-61 > SM23-61 > SM23-61 > CAZAGD01. The sequence goes on along the minus strand of CAZAGD010000170.1, from coordinate 3,069 downwards.
TTCTTGGAGAGCAATCTGGTAACGCTCGATTATCTCAGCCACGGTGGTGTAAATTCTTTTTTCCAAATTATCTTTAGGAAGGATGGCTATGTCTTTCCCAGACCGGGGCCCAGTTTTCATTATATCGCCTTGGGCAGTCACCATCTCCAGCGAGATAACATAATCCCGAGTTGCTCCATATTTTACAGCGTGAGGGCCACTGGAATTGTTGGCGATCATTCCTCCCAAAGTACAATAATCAGCAGTAGAGGGGTCGATGGGAAAAAATTTCTTATGGGGTTTCAAAAATTGGTTTAATTTACCTAAGATTAAGCCTGGCTGGATTCGCACCCATTGTTTCTGACTATCTACCTCTAAAATTTTGTTCATATATTTAACGAAGTCCAGAATGATGCCTTCCCCAATTCCTTGACCGGCTCGTCCTGTACCTGCGCCGCGGGCAATGATTGGGATTCCTTTTTCCTTAGCAAAATCTACACAAATTTGGACATCCTCCCGCTGGCGAGGTTGAACCACGAGCAGAGGCATAAGACGATATAGGCAGGCGGCGCTGGAGTAAGCGGCCCGATTCAATTCGTCGGCTAAAACATCTCCAGCAATCCGCGATTTTAATTCTCTGGCCAAATTCTCTATATTGCTCATTTATTTTTACCTCGATATTTTTCCCTTAAGCTATGGGCTTTTAATTTTTCCTAATTTCATTGAAGCACGATTTTCCAAGAAAAATCAAGAAATTTAGGGGCCCGCCTGAATTAACCTGGAATTTAAAAACTGATAGACGGTCAGATTTTTTTAACATTGACTTCCCAAATACCTTCATGCTAATTTATTTTCCACTTAAACCTACCCTGCTAAATAAAAAGCTTGGGAGAATAGCTGTGTCGGAATATTTAGCTAACCTTTTAGCAGAGCTTTCCGCTCTTGATGGCCTTCCCGGGCACGAACAATCAGTAGTGCGTTATTTAAAAGAAAAATTCCAGCCTTTAGCCACGGAAATATCTATAGGGACCAATGGCAATATTTATGCTCTCCAAAAAGGTAGCCAGCCTGGCTTAACTGTCATGGTGGCCGCCCATATGGATGAGATCGGCTTAGTAGTACGCGATATTGATGAGCGGGGAATGATTCGTTTTGATAAATTAGGATGGTTCAGCGATTCATTCCTTCCCGGAACGCGAGTGCGCATAAACGGCCTTCCGGGCTTGATTAGCATAAAACCAGGCCATTTGCTGACGGAAGAAGAAAAGAACAAAGTCCTACCTCACCGCAGCTTATCTATTGATGTGGGGGCTAATAGCGCAGAAGAGGTGAAGCGGATGGGTATTACTATTGGGGACCCTATAGCTTTTGATGTTGCTTTTACCCGCTGGGCTAACTCTAATTTTTGTTGCGGAAAGGCCCTGGATAACCGGGCGGCTTGTGCTATCTTGATCGCCTTAACGGAAAGGCTTGCCGATGGTAATTTTCCTGGAACTTTTTGGGCGGTAGGCACGGTTCAAGAAGAAAGAGGATTAGGAGGAGCGCGCACTGCGGCTTATTTTACTCACCCAGATTGGTTCATAGCTTTGGATGTTGCTCTTTCTGTAGATAATCTTGATCAAGCTTCTCCATCCCCGCAAGTTAAGTTAGGGGCTGGGGTAGTTATAAATTTGGGAGATTTTTTAGAGTCCGCTAAAAGGGGATATTTTATAAACCCTGGCCTCAAGCGTTTGGCCATCCAGCTCAGTAAGCAAAAAAATATTTCTATCCAGTTGCAAGCCCTCTATGGCAACTCTTATACAGATGCGGCGGCCGTAGCTCAAGAATTTTCCGGAATCCCTTCTATTTCTCTGGGCATCCCTGCCCGTTATGTGCACACCCCCTCTGCCGTATGTCACCTTCAGGACATGGAAGCCTGTTTGGATTTAGCTGAAGCGCTGATCCGCCATGGCCTGCAAAATAAAGATTTGGCTTTCTTGTCAGATGATTAAAAGGCGGGAGTAAATGATTTCGACTTGGCTTAAGAATAATGCGCAGACTATTTTAATGTTTCTTTTTGTTTTGCTGCTCTGGCACTTTGGCGTGGTCACCTTGGGAATAAAAGAATACATTCTGCCCACACCTATAGCGGCTATTAAGACGCTCTTTGAACCTAAATATCGTTGGTCTTTTAACTTCCTGGCTACTTTTTATGAAGTAGCGGGCGGGTTCCTTCTTTCAGGAGTGGTTGGCGTCATTTTAGGAATTGCCATTATTTGGTCGGAGTGGATGAAAAGAACCATCCTCCCCTTTTTAGTTTTCCTGAACACCCTTCCAAAAATTGCGGTGGCCCCTCTTTTTTTAATCTGGTTTGGTTACGGAATTCTTCCCAATATCCTTATTGTAGTTCTCATTTCTTTTTTTCCCATGGTCATCAATACGGCTACCGGTTTAGTAGCTGTCGAAGAAGACCTCTTAGACCTCGTAAATTATCTGCACGCCACCAAATGGCAGAAGCTAAAAATGATCCAATTGCCTAATTCCTTACCCTATATTTTTTCCGGTTTAAAGATTACCGCGACCACTGCCGTGGTCGGGGCAATTGTGGGTGAGTTTATTGCCTCCGATAAGGGATTAGGCTCAGTGATCATCTCTTCCCAAACTACACTTTCCACACCAGCCATCTTTGGGTCTTTGATCCTAATTACCATAATTGGCTTGGGACTTTTCTGGGCTGTTGAAATAATGGAGAAAATTTTAATGCCTTGGGAAAGAAAAAAATAAAAGCGCGCCAAAAAAAAGAAAGATTAAAACAAGAAAGGGGGAAGAAAAATGAAGAAACAAATGGGCAAATTAATGGGCGAATTGGGACTAATTCTTTTTTTCCTGGCCTCGGTCAATGCGGCCGGGGCAGTCGATAAAGTAACCTTAAACCTGAACTGGTTCTATGTGGGAGATCATTCGCCTTACTTTGTAGCCACGGATAAAGGTTGGTATAAAGAAGAAAATTTAGAAGTAAATATTATTCCCGGAAAAGGATCTGCCGATGTAGCTAAAAAGATTGATGTAGGGTCAGCAGAATTTGGGATTGTAGATACCGGCGTGGGCATC
>CAZAGD010000169.1:0-4539 GCA_964484485.1 uncultured Syntrophaceae bacterium | reverse complement strand
GAAAGTGCCCGGAGGAGTTAGTTGGAATGCCAGTATGGCTATGGATAGCATGAATCGCTTAATCCAATTAGCCAATAGAGAAAATGCCACTCTTTTCCCTGGCCATGAACCGAGTTGCTGGAACAAAATAAAGCGCTCTCCAAATTGTTATCGCTAATGTACAATTTAAAAAAAGTAATAAAAAATAATTTAAGGAGGGAGAAGGTTATGAAAATTAAGAAAATAGGGAAGTCTAAATCTTTTTGTTCTTTATGTATTGCTTTGATGATCTTGGTCGGTTTTTCAGATTATTTATTTGGACAAGTTGACGATTATAAAAAGTTAACCATTGGTGGTTCTTTTATGACTGGGATGGGATTCACCACTGCTGTAGCCTATATTCAAGTAGGCAAAAAAGTATTGCCTGGTGTTTCCTTCAATATAGTAGAAACTTCTGGATTAGTAGGAAATACAGTGGGAATTGCTGCTGGGAATTACCATGCTGGTTTAGATAGCGTTTGGACGGCGTGGCGAGTTCTCAACAAAGAGCCAGGATTTGAGAACAAAAAGTATGATGCTTTAGTGATGATGGTTCAGAATCCTCCCTATGTGGCTATTATGATGCACGCTTGTGCAGATAAGAAGGGCTGGACTTTGAGAGATTTAAACGGCAAACCATGCTCTCTGCAATTAGAAGGTTCTATTGCCCGGGCGATGATGAAAGAAGTTTTTCGCGTTTTGAATATAAAACCAATAGAAAAAAATATGCAGCACGGGGATGCTGTAGGGGCTTTAATTGATGGGACAATCGTGGCTCATGCAGCTACAAATTATATTCCAGTATTTGAAGAATTAGCGGCCAGAAAAGGGGTATATATTATTCCGCCTCATCCTGATGATATACCAATTCTTTTGAAAAAGCTGCCTTGGTTGACTGGTCCAGTTAATCTTAAGACCAGTGAGTGGTATCGGGGAACGAATGATATCCTGACAGTAGGCAATGTAAGTACTTGGCTTGTGCGTAGCGATTTACCCGAAGATATTATTTACAAATGGACTAAGGGCGCCTTTGCCAATATAAATATTATGAAGGCAGCTTACGCGCCTTTAGCAAAAATGGAAGCAAATTTTATTAAATATGTGAAGATTAAAAATATCATTCATCCAGGAGCGGCAAAATATTATAGGGAAATTGGCATAAATATCCCCGATGAATACATATATAGGGGCCCGGGAAAATATTGATAGTAAAAGCGGAGAAAAAAATAGCAAAATGGAAGAAAAGTTGCCAGAAAAGAAATCTGAGCAGGTGATCAGAATTTTAGTAAAAGTGGTAGCAGTGTTGTTTTCTGGATTTTTGCTTTATACTGCTGCCACCTTTCCTTTTTCTCAATATGTCCAGCGAGGTATATTTGCAGGAGCAAGTCTTTTTCTTATATTTTTAGTTCATCGGGCAGGTAAGCAAAAATGTCATCTTGTAGTCGATATCATTTTGGCTCTATGTGGAATGGGCCTTTGCGCATATGTAGTTATTAATTCTGAGGAAATTTTTAAACATGCTCCCCAGCCAGTTGGGATAGAGCCTTGGCTTGGTTTGGCCTTAATAATCATTGTATTAGAAGCAGGAAGACGAACCTGCGGATTAGCCTTGCCTATAATGGCTATCTTATTCTTGCTCTACGCAATTTTTGGTTCTAATTTACCTGGTGATTGGGGCTTTGCTAAATTATCTATCCAGCAAGTATTTGCCTATCAGTATACAAGTTTATCAGGCTTATGGGGTGCGGTTACGGGTGTAACTGCCGGGATGGTAGCTGCTTTTGTTATATTTGGCTCTTTTTTAAGTGAAAGCGGAATAGAGCGTACTTTCAGTATGTTGGCTGTATCCATAGCGGGTCGGCTGAAAAGCGGGCCACCAATGGTAGCGGTTATTAGTAGTGCTTTCGTGGGCATGATAAGCGGAAGTTCCGTGGCTAATGTTTTAACAACTGGCTCTTATACAATTCCGCTTATGAAGCGTTATGGATTCCCGGCTTCCTTTGCAGCAGCAGTTGAAGCATCCGCCTCAACTGGTGGTTTAATTATGCCTCCTATAATGGGCGCAGCAGCCTTTGTCATGGCTGAATTTTTAGGTGTGAGTTATTTTAAAGTAATGGTAGCTGCTATAATCCCTGCTTTAATTTATTTTTTAATGGTCGGCGTTCAAGTAAACGCAGAGGTTTATAAAAGAGGCTTAGGCATCTCTCTTAAGGAAACAAACATTCCTAAGATAAGAGATGTTATTTCAAAAAGTGGTTATCAGCTTCTGCCTTTGATAATTTTAGTTGCCTTAATAGCATATGGGTTACCAGCTACGAAGGCTTGTTTCTATGCCACTTTGACTGTAATAGTTATTAGCTTTTTTTCTAAAGAAACTCGCTTAGGACCGCGTAAGGTTCTAACAGCTTTAGAAAACAGCATGAAGATGCTGTTAGCAGTATCTGGGGCTGTCCTGTGTGCTGTAATTATAGTAGGAACTCTTGCTCAGACCGGTTTGGGTACTAAATTAGGGTTAATTTTAATCGGCTTGGCCGGAGAATATAAAATTTTGGGCTTAATTTTAACTATGCTATGCACTATAATTTTAGGAATGGGTCTGCCAGTCGTGGCAGCCTATGTTATTGCTGCCAGCGCAATGTCTATTGGTTTAAATTTGCTCGGATTACCTGCGCTTGTGTCTCACTTTTTTATTTTATATTATGCCTCATTTGGTACTATAACTCCACCCGTTTGTATAACTGCCTATGCGGCAGCTAGTTTAGCAAAAGCGCATTGGCTTCAAGTTGCCATGTATGCCTGCAAATTAGGGGTAGCTGCCTTTATCCTGCCTTACACTTTTGTCTATAATCAAGCAATCCTGCTTATGGGCAGCCCTTTAGAAATATTTTTAATTATTATTGTTGTGAGCATAGGAAGTATTTTATTAGCCAGTGGCTTGAGTGGCTGGTTGATCCGAGACATAGGTCTCATTAGTCGCGCAGTTCTTATGGCTGCTGGAGTTTTGCTTTTGGTTTCGAATGAGTGGTATATGATCTTGGCTGGATTAGCCTTAGGGGGAATTGAAGTTCTGAAAGAAGGTTTTATTAAAAAATTTCGGAAATAAAGCCAAATATTGTGATCAGCCTAAATCTGGGTTGATCACAATTGTTTCCTCTAGGTCCACAATTTGCTTGCTTTTAAAAACTTTTTTAAAGAAAATATGAAATAAAATTAAATTGAGGGAGGGTGAAATGAGAATTAGTAAATCAATAACTTTTTGTATACTAGGGGCAATGTCTTTTTTCTATTTAGCTTTTTTGACGGTTTCACTTTGGGCGTCAACCTCTGCTTACCCAACTAAGCCGGTGAGGGTTATTATTCCCTTTGCTCCAGGGGGAGCCACCGACATTGTTGGCCGAATAATTGCCACGAAACTAAGCGAACGTCTGGGAAAACAGTTTGTAGTCGAGAACCGCACCGGGGCTGGGGGTACAATAGGCATGGAAGTCGTGGCCAAGGCCGCCCCGGATGGCTACACTTTATTATTTCACTCCACAGGATTTGTAACCGCCAAATATCTTTACAAGCTTGGGTTTGATCCAGAGAAGGCTTTTTCCCCCATAGCTTTAGCAGGTATCTCCCCTGTAGTTCTGGCAGTCCATCCGAGCGTTCCGGCTAAATCGATAAAGGAATTGATTGATTTAGCTAAAAAAGAACCGGGCAAATGGATCAATGCTAACGCCGGACCAGGTTCTTTTACTCATCTTTCTGCAGAACTATTTGAAATGATGAGCGGAGCAGAATTCAAGAGTATTCAGTTTAAAGGTGGCGCGCCGGCCATGACCGACGTAATCGGCGGGCATTCTCATGTATTATTTGGTTCTATTACGATGATTCCACCTCATGCTAAAGCGGGAAAGCTTAGAGCTCTTGGTTATGGTTGGAATAAGCGCAGCAGACTTATGCCGGATGTGCCGACGATTGCTGAATCGGGATTACCTGGTTACGAATCTGCTATTATGCTTGCTTTATTTGCTCCAGCCGGTACTCCTTCCGACATTGTAGAGAAGTTAGCTAAAGAAGTAGCGGCCATTTGTAAAATGGAAGACGTGCTAAAGACATTTGATACTCAGGGAACGGAGCCTATGGGTCTAATTCATGATGACTTCAAGAAATTTCTGGAAGCTGAATCCGCCAAATGGAAAAAAGTCATAGAGGTGCGCAAGATCAAAGTAGAGTAAGGGAAGAAGTTCGGCTTAGGCGGCTTTTAACGGTTTTATATTCTGAATTCTCCTTAATGCCCTTCTGGAATAGAAGGGCATTAAGGGGGATAAAGTCCCGCTAAAAATCAATAAAATCAATTGGGGAGTTTTTTAGAAATTTATGTCAAAAAATAAAGACTTTTGGGGCGGTGTAATGCTCATATTAATTGGTGCCGGAGCAGTAATCATCGCCAGGGACTACCATTTTGGCAGTGTCCTGCGCATGGGCCCAGGTTTTTTCCCTACTATTTTGGGAGTAATTCTTATTATGTTCGGGTTG
>CAZAGD010000168.1:0-4584 GCA_964484485.1 uncultured Syntrophaceae bacterium | reverse complement strand
AGATGGGCGGGTAATTGACATCTGGCCTGTAGACCTGCGCGGAAAATGCCAGTAGAACAATTTTTATAAAAAATTTTCATGAAGAAAAAATTTTAAATTAAACAAACATAAAAATTTATCCTTCTTTGAAAACCTAACTTATAAATCGGAGCAATTAAATATTTACAGTTATCACTCTTATCTTTCTCCGTGGTCTGGCTTTATCGAGTTTCCCAAATGAAATTTTCTCGTAATTACACATAGGAAATAAAACCAAATGCGGCAAGGGTCAAGCCCTTGCCCTACATTTGAGGTATTTTTAATTTCTCGTAGGGCAAGCCCTTGGGGCTTGCCGAACCACGCCTTAAGATGTCGTTTATTTTATGCTCCCATTAATATTGAGTTTAAATTTGTAAGAATATGGCATAAATTTTGAGTATTTTTGCCAAAAAAGTATAAAAAGATATTAATTTAAATTTTTTTATATATTTTTCCTTAAAAAAAGAAAAATCTAATTTTTTAGATAATTTTTAAAAAAGTATTGACTTTTTTGAATTATTTTAGTAATATTGTAGAAAATTTAAACTTTTTTGATTTATTAAATTAAAAAAATGAGCAAATTTAAAAAAAATAAGAGTTTTAGGAATAAATTTGACAGAATAAATGCGCCTCATGCCCTAAGGGAGAGAGATTTATGAAAGAAGTGCTGACGCCTAAGGAAGCAGCAGAATATTTGAGCGTCCATGTGCGCACCCTTTACCGTTTAGTTAAGAAAGGTGAGATTCCTGGACGAAAAGTAGGTGGGAGCTGGAGATTTAAAAAAGATGCTCTCGATGCCTGGTTGTCAGGAAGAGATAAATTGACCATTACGGGAGAAAAAACCAGAAATGGAGAAGGGAATTCTCATAGTTGACGATGAAAAAGATATTCGCCAACTTCTGTACCAAGCGCTAACGCAGATGGGCGGTTATCGAGTAGAAGTGGCTAAAGACGGAGAAGAAGCATTGCAAAAAATTGAGAACTCTAAATTTGATTTGGTTTTGACCGATATGCGCATGCCTAAAATGGATGGTTTGCAATTAGTAAGGGAAATATCTAAGAAACGCCCAGAAATTGCTACGGTGGTTATGAGTGGTCATGGATCGATAGATGCAGCCTTAGAAGCAGTCCGGCGGGGGGCCAGCGATTTTCTAAGTAAACCATTTAATCTACCCGAAATACTCGTCCGTCTTAATAAGGCCATGGAAGAGAGAGCGCGCCTCAACCAAATGAGTAAGTTAATAAATCAACTAGAAGAATCGATTGCTGAGTTAAAAAAATTGGACCAAATTAAGTCCGAATTTGTAGCGGTAGCCTCCCATGAACTGCGTACTCCTCTGACGGCGATAAAAAATGCCGTACAATTGTTACTCATGGAAAAAGTAGGAGAACTCAATGAAAATCAAAAGAAGTTTTTGGCCATGGCGGAAAGGAACATAAATCGGCTGATGAATATTTTAAATGACCTCCTTAATCTTTCCCGCATAGAGTCGGGTAAGATGGTTATGAAATTAGAAGAGCTAAATTTGCGGAGTATTTTAGAATTAATATATTTTTCTTTTAAACCGCAGGCGGAAGAGAAATCGATTCAATTAAGATTAGATCTACCTGCTGAGCTACCGCCAGTTTATGGAGATAAGGAGAAAGTGGAGCAGATTTTAAGCAATTTAGTAAGCAATTCTTTGAAATTCACTCCAGAAAAAGGAGAAATAGTGATTTCTGCTAAACCAATTGCTGGTGAAGAAGACATGATGGCCATTGCTGTTAAGGATACAGGGATAGGCATTCCTGCTGAACACCTGGATAAAATATTCGAAAAATTTTATCAGGTGGAGAATTCTCTGCAGAGATCTCATGGCGGGACTGGATTGGGTTTGGCGATTACTAAAGGTTTAGTGGAGGTCCAGAAAGGAAAAATTTTTGTGCACAGTGAACCGGAGAAAGGGAGTACTTTTACTTTTACTTTGCCTATTTCCCGCGGAGAGCGGAGAGAAGTCCAATTCCGTTATGTATTGGATAGAGAATTTCAGCGGGCGCGGGACAACCAATCTCCTTTATCTCTTTTATTGGCCGAGATAAGGGATGTTCCAGGAGAAGAAAAGGAAGTTATTTTGCAAGAGTTGGAAAATATAGCCCGGGAGAGTATAAGGCGCAAATCAGATATTATTTTAGCGCGGGAAAAAGAAAAGATTTTAGTAGCTCTTTTAGGAGTGGATAAAGAAGGGGCCCAGGTAGTGCGCCAGCGCTTCCAGGAGAATATCCAAAAGAAATTGGACACTAAATGGCAACTACCGCCCAAAGTTAAGATTGGTATCGCTACCTTTCCAGAGGAAGCCCTTTCGCCCCGAGAACTTTATCAAAAAGCCCAGGAGGATTTACAGAGTAAATCATGAGCTCGCGCAAAATTTTAATTATTGATGATGAAGTAGATCTAGTCGAGACAATTCGTTTTCCTTTAGAATTAGAGGGTTATCAAGTATTAGTGGCTTACAATGGCGAAGAAGGTTTGCATTTGGCCCGCAAAGAAAGTCCGGATTTGATTCTCTTAGACTTGATGTTGCCTAAGATTGATGGGTACAAAATATGCCGCTTGCTGAAGTTTGACGAGAAATATAAGCATATTCCTATTATCATGTTAACGGCCAGATCCCAAGAGAAAGACCGCCTTCTGGGCAAAGAAACGGGAGCCGACGAATATATTACTAAACCATTTGAAATGGCCGATTTATTGCGCCAAATCAAGAAATATATATCACCAAAATCATAAATATGGGTAGTTTTAAATATCGCGTAAGAGATCAATGGGGGCGCCCCCTTTCCGGGGTGATTGAAGCCCCTTCCCTGGAAGCGGCCGGAGAAAGGCTATGGCAGTTGGGATATTTTCCCATTTCGCTTAAAGAAGAAAAAAAAGAGGGCACTCCTGATCTGGGGCATATTTGGGAAAGGTTCCAAAGAGTAAAACTCACGGACCTTATTTTCTTTACCCAACAACTTTCCACTCTTTATAAAGCAGGTTTACCCCTCTTAAGCGGTCTGGAGAGTATCCTAGAGCAAACAGAGAACAGAAAACTCAAGACCATCTTAGAAAAGGTAAAGCGCCAAGTAGAAGGGGGCAGTACTCTTTCCGAGGCTATGGCCAGGCATCCGCAAGCCTTTCCTTTGGTATACGTAAACATGGTCCGCGCGGGGGAGACATCCGGAATGTTAGGCGAGGCCTTGGATAGGTTTATTAGTTTAGCGGAAAGGGAATTAAGTACTAAGCAGAAGATAAAAGAAGCGACGCGTTATCCCAAAATAATTATCCTCGCTTTAAGTGTAGCTTTTGTGGTCTTGATGACCTTGATTATTCCCAGATTTGCCCAGATTTTTGCCCAGTTTAACACTCCCCTTCCTTGGCCTACCCGCCTTTTAATCCTTAGTCATGAATTTTTTCAAAATAATTGGTATTTAATTTTAGCTGCCGGAGTTGGGTTACTGCTGGGCCTTAACCAATATTTGCGCACTACAAATGGGCGAGCTTTTTGGGATAGCTTGAAGATTCGACTGCCCTTCTTAGGCTCAATATTTTTAAAGGTAGCGCTCGCTCGCTTCGCTTTCATTTTTGTCATGCTCAATCGCAGCGGCGTCCCCATTTTACAAACCTTGGAGATTGCGGCCGCTACTATTGACAACTACGAGATTTCTCAAGCCATCGAAGAGATAAGACGTAAGATCAAAACTGGCAAAAACTTGGCTTTAGCTATGAAGGAGACTAAAAAATTTACGCCTTTGGTAGTGCAGATGGTTTCCATTGGGGAGTCTTCCGGAACGTTAGATGGTATGCTCATGAGGGTGAGCGAATATTATGACCGGGAGATTGATAATGCTATCAAAAAAATGTCGACCTTAATAGAACCAGTCTTAACCTTAGGCTTAGGAGTAGTAGTCCTGTTTTTAGCCTTAGCGGTATTCTTACCTTGGTGGAATATGGCTTCTTTATTCCGCTAAAGGATGAAAGAGGAGGGAATTTTGCCTGCCCGACTTGCGCATTTTAAATCTTTAGGAGGCCTGACTTTTTTGGAAATAATTGTAGTCCTGCTCATAGTGGGGATTCTTTCGGCGACTTTTATTCCCCGTTTGGACTGGGCCATACCCAACAAAGCCGCCGTGGAAGGAGCAACTTTTATGGTGGTCGCCGATATTCGTTATACGCAAGAGATGGCTATGGCTACCGGGGCAAATAAAAGCATAGTTTTTAATGCGGGCTCTAATAATTATTCTTTTCAGCCGGCGCATGCCTTTGATCCCTCTGGGCTGCTTCCAGCCGGGGTGAGAATCGGCAATAGCTTAACTATCACTTTCAACTCTTATGGGGAACCGATTAATGGCGGGGGGAGTTCTTTAACTATTCTTGGTCCTGGAGAAACAAAAAGGATAACAGTCTTATTTTATACGGGCAAGGTAAATATATCTTGATGCCTAAGAAAAACCAAGAAGGTTTTACACTCATAGAAATTATCATCCTGATCATCTTGGCCGGAATCTTGCTACCAGCCATAGTCGTTCCTTTTATGGCGGGAATTAAAG
>CAZAGD010000167.1:0-7358 GCA_964484485.1 uncultured Syntrophaceae bacterium | reverse complement strand
GTTCATAAAGACAACGGTCTTTTAGCTTTAGAAACCATCCGCCGTTTGCATAGGAAATTCCCTATGCAAACGGCGGATGGTTTCTAAAGCTAAAAGACCGTTGTCTTTATGAACACTCAGTGGTTGAATTAGGGGATCGAGATGGATGCTCGCCGGGGAAATCCCCAAACGAGTTAGGTTATCAACTAAAAAAGCCGCATTCTTTACCGCCTGCTCGGCGCTTTTAGGAAGGCCATGTTCATCTAAGCATAGGCCGATGATCTCACAATCTCTTTCTAAGAGGACCGGCTTCATAGCTTCAAAGCGGTTTCTTTCCGCCGTGGTAGAATTGATCATTGGTTTTTTCTGCACCTGCTTAATCGCTGGGAGCAAAACTTGCGGATCCGGACTATCCAATGATAAAGGTTTTTCAGAAGCACTTTGCGCTACTTTAATGAGCCAAAGGAGGTCCTCTTTTTCGCTGGCCAGGCGAGACCCAGCATTCAGATCTATATAATCTGCTCCAGCCTGGGCCTGCTTTTGGACTTCGTTAGAAATGAAAGCGGCGTCGCGCTTCTCCACTGCTTCGTTGATAGTATTCCGGCTGGTATTAATCCGTTCGCCTACGATTAACATCATTCTTCTCCTTTTCGCCCGAAATGTATTTAAATGTGTTTAAAAGATAACACACCCGCCGCGAATTGAAAACCCTATGTCATGAGCGAAGGCAAAAAGGTGGCGATTTGTGGAAAGATGGTAAGTAAGCCAATGACCACAAAGAGGTCAACCAAGAAGAAGGGCAAAAAGCCGATGAAAATATCGCGTAAAGTCAAGCCAGGTACGACACTCTTTAATACATAAGCTTGGATACCTACTGGAGGAGTTAGTAAACCGATCTCTAACATCTTCACGACAATAATCCCAAACCAGATGGGATTAAACCCCAAAGCAACTATGGAAGGGAAGATAAAGGGAACGGTTAACATCAGCAGCCCGATGGCATCCATGAAGCAGCCCAAAATCAAGTAAGCGGTCAGAATGAATAAATAGACAATTATAGGAGAAACGCGAAGGCTAACCATCCATTCCGCAAAGTCCACAGGCAGACGCGTAAGGGCGAGAAAACGCACAAAGATATAGGCGCCCAAAATAATCAAGAATATGTTGGCATTGACTCGGAGGGATTCCCGGATCGCTTCTTGAAAAAGGTGCCAGGTTAAGCGCCTCATACCTAAAGCCAGAATTAAGCAAGCACTAGCTCCCACAGCGCCGGCTTCGGTTGGGGTAAAAATGCCGGTGTAAATTCCCCCAGAGATACAAATAAAGATAATTAGAATTCCGCCCATCCCCTTTAGGCTGGCTAATTTTTCTTGCCAAGTAAAATATCTTCCCGGGGGAGCTAAATGGGGGCGGAAGCTCACAATAATCAGCACCAAGAGAATGAAGCAGCCCATGGAGAGGAGGCCGGGAAGAATTCCGGCAATTAACAACTTAGCAATACTCTCCTCCGTAGTTACCCCATAAAGGACTAACAAAATGCTAGGTGGAATCAGAGCCGCCAAAGTTCCGCCCATGGCCACTGTGCCTGCGGCTAAGCGGCGATCGTAATGATAACGTTCCATCTCGGGGAAAGCTAATTTCCCCAGCGCCGCTGTAGCAGCTACACTTGATCCGCTACATGCTCCGAAAGCAGCGGCGCCGAATAAAGTGGTGATGGCCAATCCTCCAGGAAGACGACCAAACCAACGGTAGGCTGCTTCAAAGGCATCGCGGGCAAATCCGGCAAAAAAGGCCACATAACCCATGAAAATGAACATGGGAAGGACAGATAACAGCCAACTGGCCACGGCGCTATAAGGAATTTGGTAAAGGGCATTTAAAGCTACAATTGGCCCTTTCAATAACCATATTCCCCCAAACCCAACTAAGGCCATTCCTACTCCTATGGGCAGACCTAAAAGGAGAAGAATAATGAAGATCAGGAAAGAAAAGATGCCAATGGTAGTAGGATCAATGCTACTCATTACTTGCCCTCATTCTTTGAGCTTATGCCCATCTTCCCAAATGTCTTTGGCTAAGCGCAGACAAAATAGGAAACTCCCTATGGGGACTAAAATTTTTGATGGAAAGAGGGGGAAAAGGATTAAGCCAAAAGTAGTTTCCCCGAGCTTCCAGGCTTGCAGAGCAGCCCGCCAACTTTGCCAAGCAATTAAGGCAAAAACAAGAAGTCCTAAGGAATGACAGAATATGTCCAGCTTCGTCCGCAGGCGCGGAGAAAGATAAACCAATAAGAACTCCACCCGGATGTGGGTGCGCAAAGCCTGCGCATGACTCACGGTGAAGTAAAAAAGGCCCACCATGAGAAACTCGACAAGTTCATTAGTCCCCTGCAGAGGAGCGTTAAATATATAACGGCCCAGAACATCAGCGGAAACCAGCACCATCATTACTATTAGAATAGTTCCGCCAATTATCTGGCTCAATAACTTTTCCAAGAAGAGCATTTCGCTTTCCTGGCTATTTTTTCCGGGCATGTTTTTGGTAGAGCTTTTCGAAATCAGCAATTAATTTCTGGCCATCAACTCCTAAAGAATTAACTTTTTTCACATATTCATCCACCAAAAAGGAAGCTGCTTTCTTCCATTGGCCATATTGTTCTTGATTAAGTTCCACTAATTTTCCGCCGCCTTCCTGGAAAGTCTTCAAGAGGGTTGCCACTTCTTGATCTGTATATTTGATAACTTGCTGAGGGAAAAATTCTTGCCAAGTTTCTTCATAAATTTTTTGGAGGTCAGGAGGAAGTTTTTTCCAGCTATCTAAATTGATCCAGATATCAAAGATGAGCGTGTTGGCAATCGGCGTAATTGTTAAATATTTGCAATAATCATGAAATTTATAGGAAAAATGGACATAAAGGTAGCCTACAGTTCCATCCACTACTCCCCTGGCTAAACCTTCGGTCACTTCATAAAAAGTAAGCGGTACCGGGGTGGCCCCCATGGCGCTTACCCATTTGGCCGTTGGGCCTACAGCTCTAATTTTTTGCCCTTTAAAATCAGCCGGATTGGCCAGAGGTTTCTTGCTAATAATAGTGGAAGGATAACCGAAGGAGGTAAGGAATTTCATGCCTTGCTTTTCTAATTCCTCTTTGAGTTTGGGATGGGAAGCAGCCATTTCATTCCATGCCTTAATCACGCCCCAAACATCGGCGCCGCCCAAGAACATTAACTGGGAAAATTGCCATAAAGGAAAACGGGCCGGCTGGTACACCATATTGGGTGCACCGGCGACATCACATGTGCCTGCTTTTAGAGCATCGGGAGTATCTTTAGCTTTAATCAAAGATTCCGCCCAGTAAAATTCATGTTTGATCTTTCCGCCGCTTCTTTTCTCGATTTCTAAGAAGGTATCTTTTACGGCATCAGTCCGCGCTGTTCCCGCTTTAGAAGGATCAGCGTATTTTAAAACGATCGGTTTGGCTTGGGCTAAGGCGGGATTAGGTAATAAAAAAATTAAATAGGCTAAAACTGAAAAAATTACGTTCCCCGTTACCCATATTTTTCTCGCCATTTTTCCCCTCCTTAATTTTATTTATTACTCGGAGCAATTAAATATTTACACTTATCCCCTTCACCTTCTCCCCGTGGTCGGTTCTTATCGACTCTCCCCATGCTTGGGGCGAGGGTTAGGGTGAGGGGTTGAAAACGGTAGATGTCATATATTTTATGCTCCCATTAATAAGACTTATTAATCTCTGATTGAGCTTTTTGAATAGCTCCCCTAATGACCTTGACAAAATCTTCAGCGGTCGCCCCGGCAATTTGCACCCCGGGTTTTGAAAAATAATCTTGGACAATTTCTCTTATCTGATCTTCGGCGATGCTACTCCCCTTGAGTGCGGATTCCATCTCTTCAATAATCTTGACGGGTACACAATGGATTGAGCCAGTTAGCGAAATATTGAGTAATTTATCTTTGGCGACCAAAACTACGGCGCGAATTAATGGTCCTTGGGGGACTTTAATAGTAAATTCGCTCCGTTTGACTCCAGCAGGAATAGGTCCAAATTTTCTAGCTTCGCTCATGGCCCAAAGCCAATCCGGAGAGAAATCCTGCTTTTCTCTTTCTGTCAGCAGCGCTTTTTCTTCCGCAGTTAAGTCTCCCAGGACAAAAGACACGTTCAGCTTTTCCGCAAACGCTTCTCGATAAGCGGCAAAAATTTCTTCAAAGTGGGGAGGTTGGCCCAGGATATCTTGGAAACTCGTGATCCGCTCCGCAATGGTTTTAGCTTCTTTATCGGCGAATTTTTCGGGCAAAGGCTTCAAAGCCTGCGTCATCAAATCAAGACGCGAACGGAGAATCTGAGGTCCACCCGTGAAGCGGCAAATATCACCTTGGAAAGTGAGGGTATGTCCAGAAATCTTACGTCCGCTAACTTCTAAGTCATTTAAAGGACGATACACTATGGGTAGAGAAAATTTACGCGATAAATAATTAGCGCAAGCCTCGATTAGATACCGATAAGCTTCAGGAAGATTAATGGGAAAATCTGGCACTTCGCGGCGGTCAAAGCAAAGAATGACCGCTATAGTTCCTGGATCCATCCAGTAAGGAGAACCGCCGGTGTCCCGCCGACCAACTTCAATTCCATTTTTTTTGCAGAAATCCCAATCAATTTCTTTATCAGGATCATTGTAATAGAAGAGACAGACAGCCGGTTTTTCAAAACTAACCATGGCCAGTGTATTAGGAATTTTATTTTGGCTGCGTAAATTTAGAATAGTGGAAATATAAAGGGCTCCGCGGGCGTAACTGGAGAAAGTTAATCTTAGAAACCGCCACTCCCCTTTGGCCATAAAGCCTCCTTTTCGTAAAGCTGAAGCTGGCTTATTTGCAGGTCTGCAAATTTAATGGATAGGTATTAATAATTTAGAGCCTTTTTAAACCAAAATAGTTTACTTGTCAAGGAATTTTCAATATGACCGATTCTCGCTCACTGAGTTAAGTAAAGAGAAGTTAAGAAAATTATTGGACGCAGATAAACGCCGATTTTCAGGATTAAAAAATATTATTAAGAAAAAAGATGACTCTCACAGAGCTCACAGAGCACACAGAGAAAGAAATAAATAAAATTATTAAAAAGTAAATTTTCCTCTGCGCTCTTAGCGTGCTCGGCGGTGAATCATAATCCCTCCCTACCTCCCTTTTTTCCTCTTGACAACTTATTTTATGATTTCTTATATTCTCTTTGGTCAAAATTTAAGAAAGGAGATTGGCTATGCCAAAGATACTTTTAATTCAAGGAAGCAATATGAACTTATTAGGAATTCGCCAGCCAGAAATCTATGGCACCACCACGGCTGCGGAATTGGACCAAATGATGAGGGAATATGCCCAAAAGAAAGGCATCGATTTAGAAATCTTTTACACCAATTCCGAAGGAGAATGCATTGATCGCATTATCAAAGCCTATTATGACAAAGTCGATGCCTTAGTAATGAATCCAGGCGGATTTACTTACGCTGCTTATGCAATTCGAGACACCATCAAAGGCGTGAAAATTCCCTACATTGAAGTGCACCTTTCTAACCATTATGAACGGGGAATTCACTCGGTAATTGCTCCGGCAGCTCAAGGGATTATCATGGGCTTAGGCATCCAAGTTTATTTCTTGGGCCTGGATGCTGCTCTGCATCTTGTTTCTAAGAAAAAATAAAAATTTATTGATACCTATCCTTCTGAGTGTTGGGGAGATAATTTTTGACTCCCGCCCAGAAAATATCGTAAAAAGCCTTAATCGAAAAAATAAATCGCAGTTTTTTCCCCTCTTCTTTTAACTTGATAGTGGATCTTAATTTTATAATCTGATACAGAATGGTTACTACACCCACGTTTCTTTTAATTTTGATTTTTATAATTTGCCATGGTATTATTAATAAAATTATCCAGCCGGCCCAAAGAATTTAAAATTCCCAAAGGAGTTACATTGAAAAAAGAGTTATGAACTTATTTATGGAATAAATTGGGAAGCTCTATTTATATAGCTCATATAATTGAGCTTGGCCAAGGAAGAGGAGAACATAAATCTTGCTAAAAATAAATTTCTTCTTCCGCTTTTTATTTTTGCCACTTCTCTTATTGCTTATAGCTTCCTCCTTTGGGTATTCCCCGGCAGAGGCCCGCGATCAGGTTATTCTAAAAATAGGTATCTACGAAAATCCTCCGAAAATTTTTATTTCTGAATCCGGCAAACCGGCAGGTATATTTGTTGATATTATTGAGCACATTGCTCATCGTGAGGGCTGGAAGTTGCAATATGTATTCGGCACATGGGGGTGCTGTATCTTCCATCCGATTTCCTAAGAATTCAGGCAATCAAGCATGAAAGATACTTTACTCATTATTGAAGACAATGAGCAAAATCTTTATTTAATGCGCTTTCTCTTGGAAAAGAGTGGCTTTAGCGTAATCGGCGCCAGCACCGGGAAAGAAGGAATTGCTTTGGCCTTACAACATAGGCCCAGAGGGATTTTACTTGATATTCAGCTACCGGAGATGGATGGCTATACGGTTGTTTCCGAGCTAAAAAAATATCAAGAATTAAAAAATATCCCTGTTATAGCTGTCACTTCATATGCCATGGTAGGAGACCGGGAGAGAATTCTAAGCGCAGGAGCAGATGGCTACATTGAAAAACCTATTGACCCGGATACTTTTGTAAGAGAGGTCGAAGAGTACCTGGTTATGAGGGAGGAGGGATAAGGGCGATTCTGCTCTCGCCCTTCGTCTATCATTATAAAAAAGGGAGGGGTAATATGGCCCGGGTGCTCATTGTTGATGACAAAGAGGAGAGCCGGTATTTTTTGGAAGTATTGCTCAAAAGCAAGGGATATGAAGTCGTCCCAGCAGCTAATGGGGCTGAAGCTCTTGAGAAGCTGAAGTCAGGAAACTTTGATTTGATTATCAGCGATATTCTGATGCCGGAAATAGATGGTTTTGAGCTATGTCGCCGAATCAGGAGAAGCAAATCGTGGAGAAGTATCCCTTTCATTGTTTATACAGCTACTTATACCGGACCAGAAGATGAAGCCTTTGCCCAAAAGATCGGTGCCGATCGCTTTATTCAAAAACCATGTGACCCTGATATTCTTTTATCGGCCATTGAGGAGGTAATGCAGAGCGCGGTGCGCCGAGAGATGACCTTTTGGCCGAGCGAGGAGAAAGAAGCGTATAAAGTTTATAGTGAAAGACTGGTGAGAAAACTGGAACAGAAGGCCAATGAGTTGGAGCAAGAGATTCAGGCCAGGAGGGAAGCTGAATATAATTTCAGGAACGTTTTAGAAAATGCTAATGAAGCAATAATAATTTCAGGGCCCGAT
>CAZAGD010000166.1:0-6986 GCA_964484485.1 uncultured Syntrophaceae bacterium | reverse complement strand
AGTTGGGGGTGGCGGGGCCACTTTAATTTCGGGCATTTCCGCGGGCACTTCTTTGACCTGAGTTAAAAAGCTTACTTTCGGGCCCCCTTCTTCGGCAAAGGTTAATACATCACCATTTTTGAGGTAGGTTTCAGTTACTCTTTTCCCATTAACGTATGTGCCATTGGTACTATGGTCGACCAACTTAAATTGGTTGCCCTCGCGGATAATTTCGGCGTGTTTCCGCGAGATGGTCGTCAAGTCTGCCGGAAAACGAAGGTGGCAAGAAGGATGGCGCCCGATAGTAATTACGGAGTCGACAAATTCTTGAATTTCCCCTTTCATGGGGCCAAGGATGTGAATTAACTGGACCACAATTACGGGGGGCTGTTTCATATTTTTATATTATACGCCCCCTAATTTTTTGGTCAAGAAAAATTAAAGTTTTCATTTTCTCCAATTTTTTTTATAATAACTTATGCTACGCCTTAAGTCTTACGGCCGGTCAGATGTAGGTTTGAAGCGCCCAAATAATGAAGACGCTTTCATAATTAAACCCGAATTGGCCTTATGGGCCTTAGCAGATGGCATGGGCGGAGCAGCAGCCGGCGAGATTGCTAGCCAGATCTTTGTCGAAACTGCCTTAGCCATTTTTGCTGCTAATCGAGGTAGCTCCGAAGAAGAAATTATCAAATTAATTCAAAAGACTTTCCTGGAAGCCAACGCTAAAATTCTCAAACATGTACAAGAACAACCGGCGCATAAAGGAATGGGCTGCACAGCCGAGTTGCTTACTTTTTATGGCCAAAATTTTCTTTTGGGACATGTGGGAGATAGTCGCACCTATTTATTAAGGCAGGGCAAGTTAAAGCAGCTAACCAAAGACCACTCCCTGGTCCAGGAACAGGTTGACCAAGGCCTTTTAAAGCCGGAAGAAGCTAAGAAGCATAATTTGCGCCATGTGATCATTCGCGCCGTAGGCGTGGAAGATGACTTAGCTGTTGATTTAATTAAAGGAAAAGTTTTTCCGGACGATATGTTTATTATCTGTTCCGACGGGCTAAGTGATCTCGTGGAAGATAAGCTAATTCAGGATACTTTAGGCCATTCTTTGATTGATCTCGCACAAAAAGGAGAAAAATTAATTTCTTTGGCGAAAGCAGCCGGCGGGCATGATAATATTACGGTAATTTTATGCCAAGTAGAATCTGCTGAATAAAGTTTTCTCTTACCTGTCTCTCTTTCCAGCGGAGAGAGGCCAGGCGGGGGTAATTAAATTTAATGAGAATTTTTAAAATCCCAAATCTAAAATACTGGGTGGCTTTAATAATAAAAAGCGGTGGCCTAATGCTTTTATTACTTTGCCCTTCTCTAAGCGGAGCAGAAGAGTCTAAATTATTTCCTTTTCCTCTGGTAGAAGCGGAAAAAGCAATTTCCGATTGGTTAAAAAATCGAGGCTTTCAAGTTTCCAGCTCTCCTGCTGAAAGTAGTCTGATTCAAATAAAAGCTATGAAGAATAAAGAAAAATGGGAAGTTCTTTGCCAATCTTATTCTCCCTTAGCTTCGCTAATAAAAGTCCAATTGGAAAAGGCCCACCCAGTTGATCAAAAAGACCTTCAGGAATTCTGGCTCTTCTTAGAAAATTATGGGCGAGGTGCCTATATAGATTCTCGAAAACAGATAACTTATCCCCAAAGTATCTTTTCTATTTTAAGTGCCGCCGTGGTTTGTATTGAAGGTCATACAGGGGAGGTTCCTCTGCAATTTTCTGGTTTTTTGATAAACGAGAAAGGCACGATCATTTCCACGGCTCATGACCTGGAGAAAATAAAAGGACTAAAAATAATTTTGAAGAATAAAAATGAACTTCCCGGGTCGTTGATCCGGAAGGATGCTCAACGGGACTTATCCCTCATTAAAGTTAACGGCCAATTTAAGAATTATATCCTCTGGCAAGAAGGTAGAAAGACTCTTCTGCTGGGAGAAAAGGTATATATGCTTAGCTGCGCTAACAGGGATGCCGGAGAGTTTATTGCGGGAGTAGTGGAGGAAGTTCTCCAGCAAAAGAACAAACTCCCCTTATGGCGGGTGGATATGGAAACATTGCCCGGCTCCAGCGGTAGTCCCGTTTTCGATCGCTATGGGAATTTAATCGGTATCGTCAAAGGGAGACTAAAGGGAACAGATCATGTGGGCTTTTTAATTCCTTTGACTACGTTATATGAATTCCTCAAAGAATCTTCTTTTAAATAAGGAAGGCGAAGGCAAAAATTAATATGAAATATGGCCGCTACGAAATTATAAAAGAATTGGGTCGAGGAGCCATGGGGCTGGTTTATCAAGCGCACGATCCGGAAATCGATCGTCTGATTGCCTTAAAAGTTTTGCGTGAGGACCGCTTGACTAGTACAGCTTTTGTGCAAAGGTTTCTGAAAGAAGCCCGAGCCATAGGCCGCCTTTCTCATCCCCGAATTGTGACGGTTTATGATGTGGGCCAAGACCATGGCACCATTTACATTGCCATGGAGTTGCTCCAGGGAGAGCCTTTAAATGCGCTCCTGGAAAAGAAGAAATTCAGCCCAGAGGAGATTACTAATTTAGGAATCCAAGTGGCCGAGACCCTTGATTACGCCCACCAAAAAGGGATCGTGCACCGCGACATTAAACCAAGCAATATCTTAGTCCAGCCTGATGGTCAGATCAAAATTACTGATTTTGGTATTGCCCATATTGAAGATCCAGAAGCCTCCATCCAAACTCAAGCTGGGGAAATCTTGGGAACACCAGCATACATGTCTCCAGAACAAGTTATGGGCCAGCCAGCTGATGGACGATCGGATCTCTTTTCTTTGGGCATAATTCTTTATGAATTAAGCACGGGGAGAAGGCCTTTTGGGGGGCCTAATTTAGCATCTATATTCCAGTCTATTACGCAGGATCATCCTGCCTCACCGGCTGAACTTAACCCGGCTATTCCGAAGAGTTTGTCTCAAGTGATTATGAGGTGTCTGGAGAAAAATCCGGCTTCCCGTTATCTAACGGGGAAAGAGTTAGCGGAAGCTTTAAGAGGAGCGCAGGGAGTTCAAAAACGGCCAGAATTAGCAGAAGAATTTAAAGGACCGCGCCATTTTTTATGGTATGGAATCATAGCTATTATTATTTTGGGAGGGGGATTATCTTATTATTTATTCAAGCCAGCGGTGGTTAAAGAGCCGGTAGCCGTTAAAGAAGCGGTAAAAGAGACTGCTACCCCCAAAGAAGCTGCCGTAGAAAAAATTAAAACAGGATTTCTCAGGGTTTATAGTAACCCCATGGAGGCGCAGATTTTTATAGATGGAGTTTTTAAAGGAAAAACCCCGGCCAGGTTGGAAATCCCGGCCGGAACCCACGAAGTGCGCTTAGTCCTTCCTAACCATTATGACTGGGAAGCACAGGTTAAGTTAAAAGAGGAAGAAGAGGCCCCGTTAATGGTGAATTTGATTCCTTTAACTGAAAAAAAATGAGGCTTAAAGGAGGAGCCAATGAAAAAGAAATTTGCCTATTTATTTATCTCTATGTTTATTTTAGGTTGGCTAATTCTTGATGTAGGCTATGCGCAGATTGCTCCTGGCCAGCAAGCCCCCATCTTCTCGTTATTGGACTTGAAAGGTAAAAGTCATGATCTCGCTCAAATGAAGATGAGTCCCATGATCATCCTTTATTTTTTTGACCCAGACTCCCGGCCCAGCCAAGAAGGTTTGTTGAGTTTAAATCAATTGGCGCAAAAATATAAGGAGGCTCAATTAGTAGTCTGGGCGGTTACGGCTTCTCCTCCTGAAAAAGCTATCCAGTTCGCCAACAAAGCTAATTTGGTCTTTCCCGTCCTCTTAGACAAAGGAAAAGTGAGCCAGCTTTACCAAGCTCAAGTAATATTACCTACGGTTTGTGTCGTTGGCCCGGGGCTAAAAGTCTTAGACTATTTCCAGGGTGGGGGGAAGACTACCGAAATTATGTTGGTGCGCCTAGCCGAAAGAAAACTCCAGCAGAAACAGACCATGATGGCCAGAGCAATCTCCCAAGAAGTAGTTAAGAAAAATCCCCAAAACGTTAAAGCCAAGACGGTGAAAGCTTATGCGGCTTTAAAAGAAGCAAAATTAAAAGAAGCCGAAGAAGATTTTAAAGAACTAACTCAAAAAGGAAAAGAAGGCGAGGTCTTGGGGAAAGAAGGGTTAGCAGTCGTCTATGCCAAGAAAGGCCAAGTTGATCAGGCTTTAAAACTGGCTCAAGAAGTGGAAACACAAGATCCGCAGAGGTCTTTTGTGCACGTAATCAAAGGCGATCTCCTTTATGCCCAAGATAAAAAGAAAGAAGCAGAAGCAGAATACCAACTGGCTCTGCGCAAAGAGAAAGCTGAGCCATACCAAGAAGGCCTGCGTTATAACCAGATGGGCAGATATTATGCCAGCATAGGACAATATGAAAAAGCGCGGGAATTTTATGATCGAGCAGTAACCATTGACCCTTATTACATCGAAGGGACCACCAACAAAGGCATCACTTATGAAAAAGAAGGGAAATGGGATAAAGCCTTAGAGGCTTATCGGCAGACTTTGGCCCTGGATAAAAAGGATACTTTCGCCGTGGTCTTAGCCAAAAAGGCCCAGGAGATGCTCGAAATTCAGAAAGATACGGAGAGAAAGAAACGTCTGGACCAATTGGTAAAAGATTTAGCCGCCCGGTACCGCAGTCAGGTAGAGGCTAAGCCAAAGGTAGAAGATACGTGGACTTCTCCGCCCATGATTCTTTCCTTTGTTGATTTTCAAGAGAAGGGGGGGCTGGCGGAGAGAGATGGTTTTTCTTCCGTGCTGCTGAGCCAGCTGACCGAACATCTCAACAATTCCGGTAGAGTGCGGGTGGTGGAAAGGGTGCTCATCGAGAGACTTTTAGAAGAACTAAATTTAGGGTCTTCGGAATTAGCTAATCCAGAGACTTCCTTAAAACTTGGCCGAGTCTTAGCGGCTAAACTCATCGGTACCGGTTCCCTATACTATCTTCCCCAAGGAACTTTACTAAATCTAAGATTGATAGATACGGAAACATCGGCGATCCCTCAAGTATTGACCAGGCAATTAGCTTCCCAAACTACTTTGGAGAAGGATCTCTTCCAATTAAACCGCGAAATATTGAAAACAGTTATTTTGAAATACCCCCTTCGTGGTTATTTAGCCAAGGTATCTGGAGAAGAAGTAATCATTAACATCGGGGCGAAACAGGGAGTGGTGTCGGGAACTAAGTTTGATGTCTTGGAGGAGGGAGAAAGTTTAACTTATAGAGGAAAAGTCTTACAGGCTGCTCCTAAGGTTATTGGCCAAATAGAAATTGTCCGGGTGGAGCCTGATATGGCTGTGGGCAAAATTATAAAAAAGGAAAAGCCCCTCCAAGTTGATGCTAAAGTTCAAGAAAGAATAGAAGAAGCTGCCTTAAGATAAAAAATGATTTATAGAGGTTTTTTTAGAAAATTAATTTGGGCAACTATTCTTTTGGCTCTGGCCTGTGCTACTTCTCCCCCAAAAGAGAAAGAATTAACGCTGGCCGTTTGGGATTTGGATAATTTAAGCCCCGGTTCAGTCGGTCTGCCCAATTTAGGTGAACTTCTCACTGCCCAGATCATTGAATCCCTAAAAAAGAAGGGGCAATATACGATCGTCGAACGAGAACGATTACTCTTAGTCCTCGAAGAACAGCGGCTGGGGACTACATCCCTAGTGGATGAAAGTACCCGTCTTAAACTGGGGCGGCTTTTAGGGGCTAGGCGGATGGTCTTTGGCGGTTATCAGGTCATCGGTGAACAGATGCGCCTTGATCTGCGTCTCTTAGATGTGGAAAGCGGAAAAATTTTGAAAGCGGTGCAAAAAACTGCGGCCGCCGCAGATTTTCAGGGATGGCTGGAGGTAGCTAAAAAAGCGGCCGAGGAGCTTTAAAACAAGCCGGTGATAAAGGCCCCTAAAGAGAAGCCGCGGTAGGTACGCCCACTTCTGTATTCCGGATATTGACTATCTTCCTCATGCATAATAAATCCTTTGAGCAGGATATCCGCAGTGAAATGAGCTCCTAAGGTTGTTGTTGCTCCTAACCCCAAAGAAAGCTTCTCTTTTTTACCTATATAGCGCGCAGAGCTTTGGGGGTAGTCGTTTTCGGTGATGAGCAATCCCTGCAGGCCTGTTTTTAAGGTGGTTTTAGGCGTAATCAGATAATGCAGATAAAGATCACCACGCCATTCTAAACCATGGCTATTTTTTTCTTCCGTAACTAATCCGCCTTGGCTATCTTGAAATTTGCTTTTATTACGGTAGATACTCCGGAGGACGAATCCCGTCTGCCATTTTTGCGGGTGATAATGAATGCCCCAGCCAAGAAGATAAAGGTCTCCTTCTTGATATTGATCAGCTCCTTCTAATTTATCTTTGTCATACCAGGCATAATTTCCGAATAGGCGCGTAAAACAAGTGCGGCTGAAATCATAACGGACTTCCGCACTCACCGTGAATATATCGCCTGGATCATAGTTTCTGGAGTCAGTACTGTAATCATATTTTCCTCGCCAAGCATAGCCCGCACTTAGGCCGACTACAAAATTGCCTAACTCCTTAGCTAAGGTTAAAGTGGGGTTAAAATTATATCCTTCACCAAAGCGGTTAATAGAGATTAAT
The DNA here is from genome assembly GCA_964484485.1 of uncultured Syntrophaceae bacterium. Lineage (GTDB taxonomy): Bacteria > Desulfobacterota > SM23-61 > SM23-61 > SM23-61 > CAZAGD01. The sequence goes on along the minus strand of CAZAGD010000166.1, from coordinate 318 downwards.
TCTTCATCCATCATCAACACCAAATCTTTAATCGCCAAAGCAGTTTTACCAGTGGGTAAATTAACGTCCAAACCTATGAGCATATCAACTGGAAGTTTTTCCAAAACTTCATAAGAGAGATTTAATTTTGTATCTAAGGGAGCACTTAGAGAACGACTTTCGCCCGCAGCAGGATCATAGAAAGTATAAGCGTAGCCAGCTAAAATCTGGAAATAAAAAGGCTGATATTGAGCCTGCAGTTTTAAGGGGACATAAAGTTGGTAGCCTCGGGCTTTCGTAGTGTCGTCCCACCAGTCCAGATTAACTCCTGTTGAACCA
>CAZAGD010000165.1:0-3899 GCA_964484485.1 uncultured Syntrophaceae bacterium | reverse complement strand
GGCAAATAGGGAATACTGAAAAATGACGGAAAATAGGAATAATGGAATATTGGAAGAATGGAATGATGGAATAATGGGGTGAATCATAATACCTCCGTACCTCCCTTTAGAAAAGGGAGGAATACACTCCCCTCTTTTTTAAAGAGGGGTTGGGGGAGATTATGAGACGCAGATAAGTGAGCAACAATTTTTAAAGAACCAAATTTTTTCTGTGGGCATCTATATAAATGGAGATCAATGGATCAGAAGATTTGGAAACTTGGGAATAATGACAAAAGAAAATGCTTAGCGTATAATTAAATAAAAAACTGGGAGGTTAGAAATGTATAAGAAATTGGCGATAATTATTAGCTTGCTCTTTTTATTGGCAAGCTGTGCAGCTTTAGATCCGATAGATGTAAAGGAACAGAAATACGGAAAATCTTCTCCTATAATCAGCGAATCTTTTGCTTCCAAGCAAATTAAGCCTGGAGATACTTGGAAGGTTTATTTAAAAGCCACAGACCCTGATGGGGATATGAAAAATATTGTCTGTATCATAGATCAAGCAGGGAAAGGGGTTTACCCAATTAGTTATATAAAAATTCGAGAAGAAGACCAAAGAGAATTTTCGGGATTTATTTACTTATTTACTGCCGGTATTCAAGGAATAAATTATATTCCCCTTACTTTGACTGTGCAGATTCAAGACAAAGCTGGACATTACAGTCAACCAGTAGAATTCCCTCTCTTCCTCAATAATAAATCCACCCAAGAAAAACCACCAGCTGGAATTTTTCAAGAAAAAGAATTAGGACCAATTCTAATTAATTTACGGCCTCTCGGGGAAGATGGAGATAAGCAGGATTTTGATAAATAAAATTTCTGAATGAAAAAACCAATAAAAAACCCCGGGATTTACCCGGGGTTTTTTATTCTTGTCCAGCTCGTTTTAGAATACGTACTTCAAGCAGGTCAACAAGGCCCAAGCATTATCTGGATTCTTGGTGGCTGTCTTATAGACATCGCCCGGGAAGAAATAGCCGAAGCCAATGTTATAAACCAAAGGATCGTAAATCTTAACCTTGGCGATGACGTTTAGCTCCTGCCCAACATAAGACTCATCTTTGACGCCAGTTCCAGTGCTGTTAAAAGCACCAGTATCCCCCTTAGCAGTATCGCCAATATACATGTAATTGAAGAGCAGGTTCAGCCAGGGTAGGGGGGCGTATTCAAAGTTCAACCGGGCATACCAGAAACCAGTATTATCTAACTGCTTCCCGAAATAGTACATGAAGTCGCCATTGTAGAAGAAAAATACGCTGCGGTCATTACCAAATCCCCAGCGGGCTTCCGAACCGGTTGGAGTTTGGAATCTTTCAATTTTATTTGCAGTGCCAGTATCTTCACCAGTTGAATAATATCCTTCAACTGCCGCAAACATACCTGGACCAATCTGGTATCTGGCCAGTAATTCAGCTACCCAACCTGTATAATCAACATCATCACCAGTTACGTTATCTTTCTTACCACCCATGTAAATGAACTGGCCACTTAAAGCGAGATTACCCAATTTGTAAGCCCCGCCCAAGCCAATCCACCAGGGATGATCTGCGTAAGTGGCATTGCTCAGGTCATTTTTGTAGAAGAAATAGGCGTAGAGATTGTATAGTTTCTGGGTAAGCTGATACTGGAGACCATATGTGTCATTTACCTGGTAGTTAAAAATGGTGGTGTCTTTTTCGGTAGTAATATTTTCAACTCGGGCATTAAATGAAGAATCTTTCTCTCTCCACCAATAAAGCATTACTTTATGGGGAGCAAAGTTAACAGTAGCAATCAAACCAGGAAGGTCTCGAGACTGGAAGAGACGACCACCGATTCCATAAAACTGGAGTCCAGCAGATAATGAAACTGGCGTATTAGGAATGACAAAATCCAAATACGCATGTTTCAGCTCTAACTGGACCTGGTCTGTAGCAGCAACCCCCATCCGACCGCTGGGGTTAGCAGCTGCTGAATAATTTGGATCAGTAGTTGTGGAAGTATTCGACCATGCCGATTCACCCCAGTTGCTGCTGTCTGCCTCAAAACCGATTACTGCACGCACAGTTTTAGGATCCCCATACTGCAGGTAGAAACGATACCGCTGAGTAATTCTTTTGTAATTTAAGTCAGAACCTTCAGCGTAAGTTTGACCTGCAGTAACAAGGCCGGTGTTAAAATCAGGTTTACTAATCCAGCCAGTAGCTATTTCCATGTGGCCCCATGATTTGAACTGGGCCGGAGCTGGTGAGGTCATGGCTAAAACCAAAACCATTGCCCCAATTAAAAGTAAAAACTTCTTCATTCTTTTTCCTCCTTTCGCTTGATTCTAAATGCTTTTAAATTTGGTTTAAATTATTCCTCCCTAATTTTCCCTTCCTACGCTATCCTCCCCTTTCTCACCCCCTTCCTTTGGGATTTTTACAAAGAATTTTAAATTTCTTTGTCTCAAAATACTTATCTTCCAAAAATTTGTCAACAAAAAAATTAATTATTTTTTTAACCCCTGCCCCTTGGCTTCTCCCTTACTTTCCACCTTCCCATCTGGTAAGTAAAAGCACGCTATTTTTTTCTAAAGAAAGAATGGACTCTCGGGGTAAATTGACCGCCACAATTAGTTCTTTCGTTTGGTCACCATCCAAATCCTGAATTTGAAAATCTGCCAAATATCCGGATATTTCCCGCGATTTCCAATTTTCCATGAACATTGCGCCAGTCCAAATGAGGCTTTGAATTTCCCCTTTATTAAAATATTTCTGTCTTTTAAAGAAATCGCCAATGGGCGATATATTCCGAATAATTATTAATTCCTTTCCTCTGGAAATAAGTCGAACATTGACGAAAGCAAATTCATCGCCTTTATCAGGCCCAGTTCCCGTGGCTAACGACTTCACTTGCATTAAATTTTCTGACCCATATATTTCTCTGCTCTTCCAGATTACTTTTCCTTGCGAATTCATTATTTTCATTCTAAAGTCAGCATCGATAAAAATAAAGTCAGTTTTGTTATCGTGAATAAAAGGAGCAAAGCTATATATGGGCACGCCCAGAGGGATTTGGGCTTTTCCCACTTCTTTAATATCTTTTCCTTTCCACCCCAATTCATAAATCGGCCCTTCCCAGGCTGCTTGCTGCCCTTTCCCCTGCCCCAAAAGAACCTTCCCTCTTTCGCCCCACTCTATTACTCTCAAAAACCAATCTAAATCAGAGGCTACTTTTCGGTAAGCGCCTTCTTTAAAAGCTACCACAAAAGAAGCCAGGCGATCACTTTGGATGTTCGTCACAAATATTTCGGCTTTGCCATCTTTGTCAATATCAGCCGCATCCACAGCCAAATATTTATCTGCCGTTCGACCATTAAATTTCCATAGAAGTTTAAATTCCCCTGTTTCCCAGCGGTAGATATATAAATTCCGCTCGTCAATTAAAGCTACTTCATTGCGCCCATCGCCATCAAAATCATCCACCGCCACGCCTTTTATCTGGAAGGGAAAAGATTGACTCTGCCAGAACTCTTCGCTTCGCGCAGTTCTAACTGGTACTTGCGGTTTGCTCGCTGGCGCGGGAATTGGAATGGTCGCCAATTCCTTCTCTTTAACTCCCGGCGTCGCCTTTTCCGCTACCGCCGGAGTTAAAGGATAGCCCAGGATTTTCTCATCAATCTGCCTGGCTAAATCATCAACGCGGGCCACTATCTCTTCCATTTTCTTAGCCTGCACGTAAACTGGATTGGCTGCTTTTTCTTCTTTTATAGGCAAAAGCTTTAAATCCAGACTGGCGCTATCTCCTAACTTAGTCATACTGCCAAAGATTACATAATCTACGCCTAAAATCTCTCCTATTTTTTTAGCATTCTCTGTATCTATCTCTCCGCT
>CAZAGD010000164.1:0-3082 GCA_964484485.1 uncultured Syntrophaceae bacterium | reverse complement strand
TTTTTTTAATTTCTCGTAGGGCAAGCCCTTGGGGCTTGCCGAACCACGCCTTAAGATGTCGTTTATTTTATGCTCCCATTATTAATGAGAGCATTAAATATATGACATCCGCCGTTTTCAACCCCTCACCCTAACCCTCTCCCCAAGCATGGGGAGATGGGAGGGTGAGGGGCATAAGTTTAAATAATTAATTGCTCCGAGTAATAATAACACCATTTTTCCACCTCTTAACTTAAGAGGGGGGAGAGGGGGAGTTATCAAATTGCGAGATGGATAATAGATCAGATTTATGCGGCAGCCCTTGACGAATTTGGCCATTCATAAAGTCTTACTCTCCGAAACAGGAAGAAATAAAGATTCTTACATGTTACTCAGCCTTCAGCTCTGGATTACAGCCCCGCTTTTATTTCTATTGACATATTCTCAAATTTTGGTAAAAATCAGTTTAAATTTTAAAGAGCCAGATATAATCATTTCTAAAATGTCCAAAAATCGGGCAAATATTAACCGCCAAAGAGTCTTTTCGGGAGTTATTATCTTATGCGGCAGTGTGCTGCTTATGATAGTAAAAAACAAAGATATTTCTCTAACCTGGCAATTGATCTGGTTGTTGTTCTTTGGTTTAGGAATTTACCTCTATATCTGGGGAAGATTTTTTTCCAAACCAGATGAATGAAGAGCGATATATTCCCGAACTCGAGGCACGATATAAAAATTTTCTAAATCATATTTGCCTAATTCGCGAGCTAAAAGCTGAGCTTTTACAAATATCGGGCAGCGCGCATCAATAATAATTAGAGAGCGGCCAAAAAGTTTACAAGCGCCGCTATGTAAAGAGAGCTCCTCGTCACTTAGGTTTTCGTAATGTACCTCAATTCCCAGTTGGCAGGCGAGATTTTCCAGTTCCTGCAGAAGAAAATGAGCCGAAAAGTTGTTTTTCATGGTTATGAAAAATAATAGAATCAAAACAAATTATAGAAAAAATTTTCGGCTAAAGCAAATAAAAGGATTAGTTCTGGATGAAAGCCTACTTAGATATTGAGACCTCATTTGAAGGTGAAATTACCGTAATTGGCATTTTTATTCCACCGCATCGGCTTATTCAGCTCATTGGGGAGGAAGTAAATTGGTCCAATCTTTGGAATGCTTTAACTGGTGTCTCCTCTTTGCGCACATACAATGGCAGCCGCTTTGATTTGCCAGTTATAAAAAAAGCGCTTAGATTAGATCTGGCCAAGTATTTTGCCTGTCGGGATTTAATGTATGATTGTTGGCAAAGAAACTTATTTGGCGGACTGAAAAGGGTAGAGGAGCAGTTAGGCATAGCCCGGGAGACCAAGGGGATTGACGGGATAGAAGCTATGCGCCTTTGGGAGCGTTATCGGTTTTATAAAGACGAAGAAGCTCTCCAACTCCTCCTGCATTATAATCGAGAAGATGTAATTAACCTGTTCCACTTGGAAACTTATCTGGAAAAAAATTTTCATCCAGATAAGAATATATAAAAGAGGAAAGAGTTAATTTACGGCAAAAAACTATAGGAAGGAGGTCATGGATGATGAAAAGTTGGCAAAAGGGATTAGGAGGATTAGCATTAGTTTTTTTAATTTTATTTATTTCTTTTTCTCTGGTCTGCGGCCAGGAGATTAAAATTGGGGTGGCTGGGCCCATGGCCTTTGTGCAGGGCCAGCATCATTGGTGGGGAGCTGAGTTAGCCAGGGATGAGATTAATGCTAAGGGCGGTGTTTTAGTGGGGAATACAAAACGGCCCATAAGACTAGTAAAAGTTGATACTAACGAAATTTTAAGCGTTCCAGATGCGGCCAGTGCTGTAGAAAGAGCGATTACCCGGGATAAAGTTGATTTTCTAGTGGGCGGATTCCGGACTGAAGCAGTTTTCGCCATGCAGGACGTAGCCATGGATTATAAGAAGATTTTTATGGGTTGCGGAGCCGCCCATCCGGAACTTTGCACCAGAGTGGCCAAAGATTACAACAAATATAAATACTGGTTCCGTGTATCTCCTCTTAACTCAATTTATTTAGGGAAAGTAGATTTCCTTCTTTTGGCTATGGTGGCTAAGGTTATGGGGCAAGAATTGGGCCTTAAACCAAAAGTGGCTGTAATTGCTGAGAAAGCTGTTTGGGCAGATCCCATTGTGGCCTCAGCTAAACAAAATTTACCCAAGATGGGGATGGAGATTGTAGGGGAATGGCGTCCCTCGGCAGTGGCTACTGATGTAACTGCCGAATTATCAGCGATAAATGCTTCCGGAGCAAATATAATATTTACTTCTTTCTCTGGGCCAGTAGGTATTCCTTATGCCAAAAAGTGGGGGGAGCTGAAGATTCCTGCGGCCTCAGTGGGCATCAATGTAGAGGCTCAGAAAAAAGGTTTTTGGGAAGCTACGGCCGGATTAGGAAATTATGAGATGACCATGAATACTTGGGCCAGAGCAGAAATGACTCCGCGCACAATTGCGTTCTATGATGCTTTTGTAAAGAAGGCGGGAGAATTCCCCGCTTATACGGCGGCGACTTATGATGCTATTTATATTTTGGCTCAAGCTATGGAGAAGGCAGGAAGCTTAGATGCAGACAAATTAGTTTCCATAATGGAAACGACAGAATATGTGGGAACTTCGGGTCGGGGAATTTTTACCAAAGACCATGATGTGCCCTTTGGGCCTAAAAATTACACAGGCATAGGCACTCAGTGGCAAAATGGCGAATTAAAATGTGTTTGGCCCGATGGGTGGGAAGGGGTCATGTATAAAGGGACTGTTAAATATATAATCCCGCCCTGGGTGGTTGAGAAATATAAGAAAAAGTAAAATCTGGATCTTTCTTTACATCGCTCCCCCTTTTTTCTTAAATAGCTATTAATGGGAGCATAAAATAAACGACATCTTAAGGCGTGGTTCGGCAAGCCCCAAGGGCTTGCCCTACGAGAAATTAAAAAAATCTCAAACGTAGGGCAAGGGCTTGTCTCTTGCCGCATTTGCTTTTATTTCTTATGTGTAATTACGACAAAATTTCATTTGGAAAACTCCATAAAGCCAGACCACGGCGTAAGATAAGAG
>CAZAGD010000163.1:0-2832 GCA_964484485.1 uncultured Syntrophaceae bacterium | reverse complement strand
ATTATCAAAGCAATTAAAGTTACGGGCCCAGGAAATACAGACTTGGTAATCAAGAACGCCGATGCGCAAGGGCTGCGCGATATGTCCAAGAACTTAAGTTTTTTAGAACAAGGCCGAGTATTAATAGTTGTGGATTAGAAGGTTTTGGCCAATTTTTTTGATGGGCAAATTTATTGACGACGCCAAAATAAAAAATGGCGGGCATTTTAGGTAGTCGCAAGCATAAATTAAATTGGTGTTTTAAACGGGAAAGGAGGTGGCTTTCTTTGAGAAAAATGAGCAGAAAAGGCCTTATCTTAATCTTTTCTATATTTATTTGGCTTATGGGGCCTGCTTACGCGCAGGAAACGCAGATAATTACGGCCAAAGGAGAAGGATGGTATGAAGGTGCTGATCATTTGGTGGGCAAAGACAAAGCCATAAAAGATGCCTTAGTTAAAGCTCTGGAGCAGGCTGTGGGTACCATGGTTTCGTCAGAAACGCGCATTCAAAACTTTCAGCTGCTCAACGAGAACATCTATACCCGTACTGAAGGATACATAAAAAATTGGCGCATTTTAAACGAAAATCGGGCTAAAAATGTGTATGAAGTAACCATCGAAGCTACAGTAGCTATCGGTGATTTGCGCAAAGATTTGCAGGCCATAGGGATTCTGCTGGGTCAGGTAGGCAAACCGCGCATCATGATGCTTGTGGCTGAGCAAAATATCGGTCGCCATTATTATCATTATTGGTGGGGGTACCATCGCGTAGAACAGACCGATCTCACTGTAACCGAGAATACCATAATGGAAAAATTTCGCGAAAGAGGGTTTGATCTGGTTGATCATCAAGCCCAATCCAAAAATATATCCGTGGCTCCTGCTTATCGGGTGGCCGACTTGACAGATCAAGCCGCGATAACTTTGGGCAAGCAGGCCGATGCGGAGGTAGTGATCGTGGGCAAAGCTCTGGCCAAATCTATTGGCGCCATTGCCGGATCGCCAATGAAATCAGTGCAGGCAAATATTTCTTTACGGGCTATCCAAATTGACGATGGGCGGGTGCTTTCTTCGGGTACAGAGCATGCTGCGGCAGTGCATATCGATGAAACTACTGCCGGAGTTGAGGCTTTAAAACAGGCCAGCGCCAAAATCTCCGAAAAGTTAATGGATGATATAATAAAGAACTTTCAAAAGCGCGTAGGGGCTACTACTTTAGTGCAAATAATCGTATTGGGCCTTTCTCGCCCCCAAGACTTACAAAAATTTAAGAATCTACTGAAAGGACAGGTGCGGGGAGTAGAAGGGATATATGAACGCAGTTTTGAAAGAGGAGTAGCCAAGATTGATTTAGATGTCAAGGGAAGTGCCCAATCTTTGGCTGATGAATTGGCCCGCAAAAAGTTCCGAGATTTTAATGTGCAAGTGACCAAAAGCACTTGGAATACCATTGAACTGCAAGTAATGCCTAAATAGAGGAAGAAAGGGATAAATAATGAAGCGAAGAAGACTAGCCATGGGCATTATAACCCTTATTTTTTTGATAAGCTGCGCCACCCCGCAGCATCTCTTAGTAGAAGATTATAAGAATAGGAATCTGCGCTCTATTGCCGTACTGCCGGTGCAAAATGAAACTCCTCATTTGCAGGCTCCAGAGATATTTCGGCCAATTGTTTACCAAAAAATAAGGGAAAAAGGCTATGAAAGTCCTGCCTTCTCTTTTATCGATAGCAAGCTCGCGGAAAAGGGGATTCGGGATGCCGGACAGATTCATTCCCTTACTCCACAGGATTTGGGCAAACTTTTAGGGGTAGATGCGCTTCTTTACACTACTGTCACAGAATTTAGCACAACCTATCTAATAGCCTATGCCTCCATTACCGTGGGGGCAAAATACGAATTAAGAGACGCGCGCACAGGTGAAATCCTCTGGCACGCCGATCATCGGGTTAAAGACATGAAAGGGGGCACTGAACAATCTTTAAAATTTGCCCTCCAAAAGTCTTATACCCCTTATGCCCAAAAAGTAACCGAGACTTGTGTAGCTACCTTACCAAATGGGCCATTAGCCTCCGCTCCGGCACAAAAAGGTTGTCTGACGCCTGGAGGGAGATCTGGAGGGAGATAAACAATTTAATTTAAGAAGGAGGTAATTTATATGTGGGAAAGAAGATTTATTGGGGTTTTAATCTTAGCTGGTCTACTTGTCATGGCTGGGTGTGCAGGCGCCCCTTTAGGGCCAACAACCAAGGAAACTACAGTTTCGCCCACTGCTCCTGCGACCCAGGCCCCGCCAGCGGCGCCGCGGATAACTCATAAAGGTCCTAAATTGCGGGTAGGGATTATAGACTTTGTTAATAAAACAAGTTATGGCGCAGGCCGGTTGGGAACTTCCGCGTCTGATATTCTGACTACGGAACTTTTTAAGACTGGGGCATTCATTATTGTGGAGCGCGCCCAATTAAAACAAATCCTCGGCGAGCAGGCTTTAGGCCAAACCGGCGCTATTAACCCAGAAACGGCCGCGCAGGCCGGGCGGATCTTGGGCTTAAACGCTATTGTTACAGGATCCATCTCCCAATTTGGCATCAGCACGGGGGGCGCTGATTACGGGATTTATCGTCAGAAAGTACAGACTGCTAAATGCGTAGTTGATGTGCGGGTAGTGGATGCTTCCACAGGCCAGCTATTATTTGCTGATTCTGGAAAAGGAGAATTTGAGCGTAAGGCTCAAGAAGTGTTGGGGTTAGGTACCCGGGCGGGCTACGACGAAACCTTAGGCCAAGAAGCTCTTCGTTCGGCAATCACCAAGTTTATGGATAATCTGGTCCAGTCCTTGCAAAATGTGGAA
>CAZAGD010000162.1:0-3440 GCA_964484485.1 uncultured Syntrophaceae bacterium | reverse complement strand
TGCAAACTCATCGCCAGCAATTGGACTGGATGAAGTACTTTTATTTCATCGTTGGTAATATTACCGTATATCTGTAAGCGACAGCCGGGGCATCCTGTGGCCACTATTTCCGCCCGTGTCTTTTCAATGTTTTTAACTTTTTGCGCCGTAATTTGGGCAGCTATTTCTGGATGATCCCATTGGAAAGTTCCTCCTCCACCACAGCACACGTCAGCTCCCGGCATTTCTACAAATTCCAGCTCAGGAATTTGCTGGAGTAAAAACCGTGGTTCTTCGCTTATTTTTTGACTGCGAATTAAGTGACAGGGATCATGATAAGTTACTTTATTAGCTAAAGGTTTAAGGATTTTCTTAAGGTCAAATCGAACCAAATACTCTGAAATATCCAAAACCTTTTTACTCAGTTCTTCGGCCTCAGCAGTATTTTCGCCCATTTCAGCCAGGATGCGGGGGTATTCTTTTTTAAAAGCGGATCCGCAGGTGGCGCAGTCAACTATTATAGCCTCCACATCGTGGGCCTTGAAAATCGAGATATTATTTTTAATATTAATCATAGCCATTTCTGGAGCTCCGGCCAAAAATATTGGTAAGCCGCAACACATCTGTTCCTTAGGGGTGATCACTTCTACGCCCAATGCCGAAAGAACTTGGAGGACAGCATCGCCTACATCTCCATTAAGATAATTAGTGGCGCAGCCAGTAAAATAGAGCACTCGGCCTTTGGCTTTAAAAACCGGATTAATTTCTGGAATTCTTTCCAAAAAGGAGGGGGAGTTTAAACGCGGGAGCCTTTGGAAAGGGATGGTCCCAAGTTTGCCCTTCCCCGGATAAAGAGGAAGCAAGGAGTTCATGAGCAATCTTCCCCAAAAAAGATAAAAAGGCAAGAGGCGTTTTCCAGTAAGCAGCTCAAAAAGGAGTTTCTTCTTTTTCGGCAGTCCATATTTTTTGACGATCTCCCGCCGCATGGCCTTGAGCACCTGGTCAATTTTTAGACCGCTGGGGCAATTTACAGTGCAGGTTTCACATAGAAGGCAAGTGAAGAGAATACGCATAAAATTTTCAGATGGCTCCAGCTTGCCCTCTAATATATTCCGCACTAATTGGATTTTACCTCTGGGTGAGGTAGCTTCGATGAGTTTCTGTTTGTAAACAGGACAAGGCGTTAAACAAATACCGCATTTGATACAGTTATATACTTCTTCTAAGATTTTGGCATTTTTCATTGGGCGCACTCCAAGAAGCTTCCGGGATTTAAAATGCCTTGCGGATCCAAAGTCTTTTTTATGGTGCGCATCAATTCTAAAACTGGCGGGCTTAATTGGCGCGAAAGATATTTAGCTTTAGCTATACCAATGCCATGCTCTCCGGATAAAACACCGCCCATAGATATGGCCAAATCAACAATTTCGTCCATGGCTTTATCGACCCGTTTCATCTCTTCTTTATCCCGCAGGTCGCACAGTACTAAAGGATGAAGATTACCATCCCCGGCATGAGCTAAGACAGCGATTTGCACTTTATTCCGTTGGGCAATGGCTATTATTTCTTTAATGGCCTGGGTGAGGTAGCTTACAGGCACAGTAGCATCTTCAATAACACAATTGGGACGGAGACGGGCTACCGCGCCAAAAGCAGCTCGGCGAGCCATCCAGAGCTGATCACTTTCCTTGTCCGTACGCGAGACGCGCACATCACGCGCTCCCTGACCGCGGCAAAAATCGGCAACAAGGTTTGTTTGTTTCTCGACAAAGTCTAAATCATCACCGTCAACTTCCAAGACCAATATGGCCTGGGCATCAGTTGGTAAGCCAAGATGGGCAAAATCTTCCAAAGCTTTGATGACCGTATTGTCCATGAGCTCTAAAGTCGATGGAACAATTCCTTCTTCCACGATTTTGGACACGGTATTGCCGGCCTCGTCGATTTTGTTGTAAATGGCTTGGAGCGTTCTTTTAAACTTAGGTTTGGGAATAAGCTTAAGGGTAATTTTAGTAATTAGGCCTAAAGTACCTTCAGAACCACAGAGCAAGCGCGTAAGATCATATCCAGTGACATCTTTGTTGGTTATACTTCCAGTCTTGATAATTTCTCCGGAAGGAAGCACGACTTCTAAACCCATCAAGTAGTCACGAGTTACCCCGTATTTAATGCCGCGCATACCTCCGGCATTCATGGCTACTGTACCGCCAATAGTGGCCACGGAAGCACTTCCGGGATCGGGAGGATAGAAAAGGCCTACTTTTTCTACTTCTTGTTGGAATTCGGACACGATAACGCCAGGCTCGACTATGGCGTAACGATTTGGTCGGTTGATCTCTAAGATGCGATTCATCTGCGTAAAACAAAGAATAATTCCTCCCCGCTTGGCCAAACCACAAGATGCTAGACCAGAACCAGCTCCCCGGGGAGTTACGAAAAATTGTTTTTGGCCAGCCATCTTTAAAATTCGCGAGACCTCTTCCGCCGTTTTGGGAAAAACGACGGCATCGGGCAAAAATTCCTCGACGTAGGCGTCGTAAGCATAACTTAAAAGATCTTCTTTCGCAGTTAATACTCTCTCTCTGCCCACTATTTTGGTGAGCTCTTTTAAAATTTCCTCGCTGAGCATTATCTCTTCCTTTCTTATTAATATTTAAATCTATATAATATATTTTCTCAAAAAATTACAATCAAATTCTTTCGTGCTTACTTTATTTAATATTGGGCCAGCAATGATAAAATAAACCCTTATTTACTCCTGAATTTTGGCAATTTCCCTCATCGCTTTCATCTTCTCCCCGGAGAAGGAAAAGATGAGGGATACAGGTGAAGTAAGAATTAATTGTCCGGTAAAAATTTTATTGACTTTTTGGTGCAGATTATTAGAATAACCTTGGGAGTTTAGAAGGCGGATTGGAGTTAGTAGCACGATAAAAGGAAAATGTTCCTACCTTTTGATCCCTTTACGAAATCAGTCCAGACTCCTTGAATAATTCGGATTTAGCTAGGCCAATTAGGTCTTGATGAAAACGGATTTACTTTTAGCCAAATATTAAAAAATTATTTAGGTCCCCCTTTTAATAAAAAGCATCATCTTATCGTAAAAGGTAAAGGGAATAAGCAAAAAATTATTTAAATATATTAATTTTATTAGAATTTTCAGCAAAGGGAAAAGAGCAGGGAATTAATATATTCGAGAAAGGAGGGCATTATAATGCCAGAGGTATCGCTTAAATTTTTTATGCCAGTAAAAGTGGCTTCCAAAGAGCAAAGAAATTCCCGCGAAGAAATTAGCAAGGCTTTGCAGGAGATAGATTCATTTTTGAAGGAAAAGAAAATTAAAGTAGTGGGGTCGGCCATGGCTCTGCTCCATGATGATCCCAAGGCTGTGGACTTGAGCAAAGCGCATTATGAAATTTGCGTGCCTATTTCCGGAAAGATCAAAGGAGAGAGTGCGGTAA
>CAZAGD010000161.1:0-2871 GCA_964484485.1 uncultured Syntrophaceae bacterium | reverse complement strand
ATGATTAAAGCAAATGCCGGCCGAGGCGGCAAAAGCGCTTAAAAATTCTTCTTCCCCAAAATGATCCAGTAAAATGGCCAAATAATGTTCCTCAAATAGCTGGACATGGCGGCAGACCGGACAAAAAGCAGATTTTGATTTAGAAATTTCTGAGGAATTTTCTGTTTCTTTCTTGGCAAAAACTTTAAACCAGAAGGAGCTGGCCACAGGAATGGGGAAGTGCTTTTGCGCCTCGCACAATTTTTCGATTATTAATCCTAAAATATCTTCATAAATTATGGCTAAACCTAAGGCGCAGTTGCTTATTTCCAAAGATTGCCAAGCATGCCAATTGCAAAATCCTAAAGACTTACGTAATTCTTTTCTCGTGCCCACATCATTGACTCTTTCATAGAGCAAGGCATCTAAATATCGCCAACTATCTCTTTCGACCAATGTACAAATAGGACACCCGGGTTGGCTCAAAGCTTCGCAAAGCTTAAAATAAGACAAATATTTTGATTGCCCCCACCCCTTGCGCTTGTACATTTTACGGCTCCAAAATAAAATTTAAGATTTAACCTAAACTCATATTAAAAATTATTTTTCGTAATTTGCCAGAGCCTTTAATTTTTCTTTTAATTCCTCAATTATGTTTTTAATTTCCCCTGACCTTCCCTGAGTTTTGGAAAGGAGAGATTCGATAGTGGCCATTTCTTCCCGGACATAATTTAGTGCTTGCTTCTTCATGGCCTCAATTGCTTTATTGATTCTATCCTCCCATTGCGCGGCTAACCGGGAAAGGTTGACGAAGACTTCTCCTGGAATCATGCGTAAAAAATGCTTTTCAAAAAGCGGTCGGAAAATAAACATGGGAATGAGAAACCAAACTAAGTCTAAGTGATAATCGTAAGTGCGGCTGATCTTAATATCTGGTTGCGCGGGAGGGGTTATTTCGATTTTCCATTCTGCTTCCGCCAGCTTTAAGCCCAAGACTTTTTCTACATTATTGGCCAGCAAACTGCGAAAGATGTCCAAACTGCGAGATAAACCAGCGTGCGCCTTCTGCAATGTGCCAAAGAAATGGCGGTGTTCGGTTTGGGAAATGCGGGTCATTTCTTCGCGCATGTTTTCAGCCAACCATTCTTCATAGCGGCGGGTTAATTGCCAAAGGTTTCCTTGCCAAGTGGGTAGCTCTTGTTTTAATTTCTCCGTTAGCTTTTTCTTCAAGGGAGCTTCTTCTAACCTTTCCAAACGTTGAGAAATGAGCGTCCGCGTCTGCTCAGAATTTTCTCGGGCAATCCAAGTGATTTCTTTTTCCATAGCCCTAAAATTAACCTTGTCATCCAAAATCAATTGGCGCAGCGCTTCTCTATCTTTTTCATCTTGCCGAGAACTCTGCCAAGCTATTTCCAAGTAACTCAAACAATTCTTTACCAAGGAGGTCATTTTATGGCGCAAAATTTTGCGGTATTCTTTTTCCCAGTTGAAGGAAATCTTCGAAAATAATTCTAAACGTAATTTTTCTTTCCATTTATCAGCGTTCAGGCGCGTGGAAAATGGAAATACCTCCAGCTCTATATCTAATTCTTTCCGCAGCGTCTCCTGAAAGAATCGGATTACCTCCTGTTGTTGTTCATCATTTAATAGATCTACTTTGGTAAGCAGGAGCACCACCCGCGGGGTGTGTTCCCGGAGATCGCGAATCAATGCCAAATCATTCTCAGATAAGGGGCGATCCGCACTTATAGCCACTATCGCTTTGCCTGCCTCGGGCAGCCAATTAGCCGATGTCTCGCGGTGATATTTAAAGATGCTGCCTAACCCAGGAGTATCCACTAAACGCAGGCCGGAAAAGTCTTCTAAGCAGGGGAGCTCGACGTCTACTATTTCTACATTCTTCCGGTTAGCCGGATTACGACTCTCGGAGGTATACTCCTCAATTCTTTCTAAAGGAACCTCTTCGGCGTTGCCATCATAGTAATGAACAATTACGCGCTCTTTTCCTCCATATTGCAACCTGGTTATGGCTGTGGTGACTGGAATGACTCCTACCGGCAGGACATCTTTACCGATCAAACAGTTCAAAAAAGAGCTTTTTCCCGCTTTGAACTGGCCAAAAATGGCTACATCAATGAATCTTTTTTGGTTAAGAATATTAGAACATGCTTCAATCTGCCGGTTTAAGGAAGTGATCTGAAATTGTTGACTAATCTCCTGGATTCTAGGCAACAACTTATTAAAATCCCAGGAGGATAGTGGCGGATTAGATTTTTCCCAAATAATGCACATATACAAACTCCTTTGGATTCTCCCGCAGGAGTCTATAAATTAAAAAACTCCTGCCGGGAATTTCTCCCTACAGGAGTTATCAGCCCTTGCGGCGGTTATAAGGTGAACTCCATCACCTTGTTTAATTTATAACACAGAATTTTTCGATCTGTCAATTTGTGATTTTTGCTGACCGTCGATCACTTTGGAAATTCGTACCCATTTCAGGCGGGAGGGGGAGAGCTCATTAAAATGAGGCACTTGTTCTTTCATAGGCACAGGCGGGGAAATGGAGATCTCTGAAAAAGTTCCCCCGGATGCAATTCCGTCATTTCTGAGAAGATGGCCATCCAGTATTCTCAAGACATTTTTGGACTCCCCCTTGCGCGGGAGCGACCGAAAAGTCGGTTTTTCAGGAATCTCAAATGGGATACGCTATCTGCTTGACTAAATTCTTCCTTGGTTTTTCGACTCCCTTCTTTTGCCTTAGGGGCGATAAAGAAGGGCATGCTGGCCGAGAAAACTATTTTTATCTTGGATTTATTACTTGGCGGTGGATCCTGCCAAGATTAATTATTATCTCCTCTTGGGTCTTCTTTCTGGAATCTGGGGCATTTCAAA
>CAZAGD010000160.1:0-16394 GCA_964484485.1 uncultured Syntrophaceae bacterium | reverse complement strand
GGGTAAAGACATTATTTTATACATCGCTGCCAAATATGGCACGGACATAGGGCTCTATAAATCAGTGGAATTCGCTGGGCCTGTAGTAAGGGAAATGAGTATGGACAGCCGTTTTACTATTGCCAATATGGGGGTGGAAATTGGAGCTAAATTTGCCATTTTCCCTTGTGATGAAAAAACTCTAAAATTTTTAGAAGGAAAAATGAGGCGACCGGCCCGTCCGGTAGCAGCGGATGCAGATGCTGTCTATGAAAATATATATTCTTTAGATATTACGGAGTTGCCTCCTTACGTGGCCTGCCCTCATGATCCGGGTAATGGCGTACCAGTGATGGAAGTTGAAGCGAGCAAGGTTAAAATAGACCAAGCTTTTATTGGGTCTTGCACTAATGGAAGAATGGAGGACTTTCGGATGGCCGCCCGAATTCTAAAAGGGAGGAAGGTACATCCGGAAGTACGCCTTATTGCCACGCCCGCCTCTCAGCTGATATGGCACCAGTGTTTGCGGGAAGGCATTTGGGATATATTGGCCGAGGCTGGGGCTCTGGTTACGCACTCTACCTGTGGCGCATGCTTTGGAGGACATTTAGGACTTTTAGGGGATGGGGAAGTGTGTATTTCCGCGACTAATCGCAATTTCCAAGGAAGGCAAGGTAGCCCTAAAGCTTTTGTCTATCTGGCCAATCCGGCCACAGTGGCCGCCTCAGCAGTTGTTGGCTATATCACCGATCCACGTAAGTTTCTATAATTCTGCCTATGAGAGCGGAGGAATAAGCAAGGAGGAAATATGGTCTTCGAGGGAAGAGTCTGGAAGTTTGGTGATGCTATTAACACTGATTTGATGATGCCCGGATCAGAAGTGTTGGCTCAACCAGGCATATCTGATAAAGAAGCAGCTAAGCATTGTATGTCTGCCAATCGGCCGGGCTGGGCAGTCCAAGTGCAGGAAGGGGATATAATCATAGCTGGTCGCAACTGGGGTTGCGGATCAAGCCGTCCAGCTGCGCGCTTATTCAAAGCCTTAGGTATCAGCGTGATTGTGGCTGATTCTATGTCCCGTTTGTTCTTTAGGAATGCCATTAATATTGGTTTACCAGTTTTAATATGCCCGGGTTGTTCCGCAGCTTTCGCCGAAGGTGATCGAGCTCGGATAGATATAAGTAGTGGTGAGGTGAGGAACCTAACCTCGGGATTAGTTTTGCAAGGAGAGGCTTTGCCGGAAGATAGTCCACCAGCTCAGATCCTCCGCGCGGGGGGGTTGAAAAATCTAATGCAAATGGAAAAAGGAGAATAATAGCTAAAAGAAAATTATTTTGAGAGAATTGCTAAGGGGAGGAAGGGAGCGAAATATGCAGACAACAGCTAAATTGAGAAAAATGATAGCGGAAGGATTAGTAGTAGCTCCTTTTTGTATGAATGCCTATCAGGCCAAAATTGCCCAATTAGTAGGGTTCCCAGCGGTCTACATGACCGGATTTGGTACGGCCGCAGAAAGGGGATTTCCAGATGTGGGCCTGATTACCCAGACCGAGATCGTCCAAAATGCTAAATATATCGCCAAGGCCGTTGATCTTCCCGTAATCTGTGATGCCGATACTGGCTATGGCAATCCCATCAATGTTTGGCGAACTGTCCGTGAATTTGAGGCTGTAGGAGCTGCGGCTATTCATATCGAAGATCAGGTCTTTCCCAAAAAATGCGGATTTTTTGCGGGCAAACAAGTGATCCCCATGAAAGAACATGTAGAAAAGATAAAAGCTGCTCTGGATGCTCGGTGCGATAAGGATTTTTTAATAATTGCCCGGTGTGATGCTTTAGCCGTAAATGGTTGGGATGATACCATTCGTCGTTGCCGGGCTTATTACGAAGCAGGGGCGGATATGGTCTTTGTAGATGGGATAAAAACCATGAAGGATTTGGAAATTTATGCCCGGGAATTGAGTGATTTGCCACGGCTTTTCAATGGCGGACGGTTGGTGCGGCCGACCCGCGAGGAGTTATCGCAAATGGGCTTCAAGATTTTTATTACCGGGAGCACTAATCAAGTCGTCTTCGTTTCGGTTAAAAGAGCTTTTCAACAACTGAAGGAGACGGGCTTCGTTTCTGAAGAATTAATGGGTACACCTGAGGATCATGAAGAGATCTTAAATATGCTGGGATTGCCCGATATTTATGAAATGGAGAAGAAATACGCAGTTAAAGATTAAAGCAAATTTCTTTTGCGGGCCAAACAAACCCAGGCTCGGGGCGGATTAGGCCGATTGGATTCAAAATGACTGGAGACGAGTGCAAGGATTTCGAAATAAGGTTCCACCGAATTCACTATATCTCTGGCTGTCCGCTGGGGTGGACCTGGGGCGAGTCTTTTTTCATCAGCATTGCCCAAAATACTTAACCACAGTCCATCTTTTTCTAAATAGGCAGCTACCTTTTCGGCAAAGCGTCTCCGTTCTTCATCGCAGCTTAAAGAATGAAAGCATCCTCTATCAAAAACAAAGCCAAAGGGCGCTTCTTCAATATTGCTGTTAAGGAAATTAATTAATTTGAAGGTGCATTTAACTTTAGCTTCAGCAGCCTTCTCTATAGCCTTGTTTATAGCAATCTCGGAAGTATCGATGCCCATAACGTCGAAATTTTTCTGAGCCAGCCAAATAGAATTGTCCCCCGTTCCGCAACCGATATCCAATGCTTTACAGGGCTGGATAGGCCTGGTGGTTACTACTTGAATGAGATTGAAATCAGGTCTGCCTACATCCCAAGGAGTATCGCCGGCTTGATACCTTTCTTTATAACGATCGGCAATGCTCATTTTCTTTTATAAAATTAGCGGCCATACTTACCGGTGATGGTGGCTGATTCTATAACTTTGCCTTCAATGGCCTTTTTAAATTGGGCGAGTGTGGCATTTATGCTCAACTCTATCTTTTCTACATTTAGCGCATAGATAGTAATTACATAGGGATGATCGCCTGTTCCTTTGGGCGGCTGGGGGCCTCCATACCCAATGTTCCCAAAAGAATTTTTTAGTTCTATAGAGCCTGAGGGCATTTTCTTTGGGGAAGCTCCCTCAGTAAGGGAGTTCACGGAGGCCGGAATATTGATTACCAGCCAGTGCACCCAGTTTTGAGCTACAGGATGCGGATCAACCATGGATAGGGCAAATGATTTTGTCCCGGCCGGGACATTCTTCCAAGAGAGAGGAAGAGAAATATTTTTGCCCCCCGCTCCAGGCATCACATACTGGATGGGAATTTTCTCTCCATCTTTAAAGGCTGATGAAGAAATTTCCATGAGGCCACCTCCTATGGTTTTTCGGGCAGAAATAAGCATAAAGAGGCAAAAAATGAAGAGGAAGATGTATTTAATATTTAATTCTCCCTGCCCATTTCTCCTGTCTTTTTTAATATTGGGAATAAATAGGTAATAATTTGAGAATAGTTAATTTTTGCCTTTCCTCCAGCGAAAGTCAAGAGTCCTATTTGAGATCTCTATTTTCTTGCTGTCCATCGGCTTTTTAATAATTAGCTTAATGTGGTACAGGCCTGCCTCCGTATGAGCCACGATTGGGTTTACAAATTTCGGGTCGGATTCAAATTAAAAAAGTGATCGCCGGTCAGGCATATTTTTATGATTATCAAGCAGAGGGCAAAGTTCGGAAATTGCGCGAGAAGAAGTCATCTAAGAGGGGAATTTTATCCATATCAACTTTTATATATTGAAATATTTGTTGGCGTAAAGGGTGAGCGCGGAATTTAACCACAGCCCGGTCAATCCGCGCTTTCCGATAAGCTAAGTAAGCTGCCGTGGCCTTTTTTTGCTTATCCTTTCCGGCCATTAGTTCTGCTCCCAATAAAACCATACCCCCTTCTAAAACAATATCATCGCTGGCACTTAGTTCAGAGTACCAGATTTTTTCGCCGGTTTTGGCATCTACAAGAGAAAAGCTTCCTTCCATCCTTAAATGCACACCTATTTGTCGGCCAAAACTCATAACTCGAATGTATAGAAGACCATCAGCGCCAACTAATTTCCCAATTTCCTGGGCAGTTAAGGCTTCAATTTGGCCCCCTTCATAAATACCTTTTTCCTTTAAAGCTTCATCTATCCGATCTATATCGATCAACTTATACCCTTTATCGGCCAGTTCGGCCATGGCTAAGAGGCGGAAAACATTAGGCGCATCCGCATCGGCGGTTTCGTTCATAGGTGGCAGGACAGCAATGCAGGTGGGTTTAATAGAAGCATAATCAGGTGCCAGAAAGGTCAAAGGAGTGGCGCAAGCAAATACAAACAACAGGATCGTATTAAGAGCCAAAAATTGGAGAATATTCTTAATTTTAATTTTCATCTTTCTAATTTATGCAAGTTTATTAGAGCAAATGGGCTTTTAATTTGGTTCCATTATCTTGAGTTCGGTTATTTATTATATACCTGATTTTTAATAAGAAATGGAGAGAAATGTTTACTTCCTCAGAAATGGGATAAGAGCCAAAAACATCTTGACAAAGAAGAAAAATAAAAGTAGTTTTTTATTAAAAGAAAAAATATGTGCCGAAGTGGCGGAATTGGTAGACGCGCTAGGTTCAGGGTCTAGTGTGGGTGGCCACGTAGGGGTTCGAGTCCCCTCTTCGGCACCAGGCATTAGAAAGAGCTGTAATTTCAAAAAGTTGCAGCTCTTTCGTTTTTTGGTTAAATAAAATGAGGCGATTTTTGAGTCGAAAACGGGATAAAAGAGATAAAGTCTGAACTATACTTTAATGATCATATACAAAAGAAAGACGCTTTCCCTTTATTATCTAAACTAAGGGCAAAGGAACCTCCTGGTTAGGGGAAAATAGAGATAAAAAGGAAAGATAGAAATTAAATATCGATGTCCATTTCTTTAGAAAGTTGCTTGGTCTGTACGCTTAAGGTATTTGAAGATCTTCGCAATAATGTTTTGAGGACCTTTCCGGATGGATTGCGGGGAAGGGCGTCCACAAATTCAACAAATTTGGGCTTTTTGTAGCTGGCTAAATGTTCTTTACAGTAAGCGATGACCTCTTCTTCTTTCATTATTTCTCCCTTTTTTAGGACCACGAAGGCTTTAACAGATTCTCCCCAAAAAGGATCTGGGACTCCAATTACGGCTGCTTCTTGAATTTTAGGGTGATGATAGAGCACTTCTTCTATCTCGCGAGGATAAATATTTTCGCCTCCGCTCACAATCAGGTCTTTTTTTCGATCCACAATATAAATAAAGCCTTCTTCGTCCATGCGCGCCAGATCACCGGTATGAAGCCAGCCCCCTTTGAGAGCTTCGCGCGTGGCCTGACGATCTTTATAATATCCTTTCATCACATTGGGACCCCGGCAAACTAACTCGCCTACTTCCCCCAGGGGAACCTCCTTATCCTGATCATCTACAATCTTTACTTCCAAGAAAGGTAGTGGTTTCCCAACACATTCTTTCTTGCGCAGAGAATCCTTGGCCTTAAGCGTGGTAATATTCGGTGAAGCTTCGGTGCATCCATAGACATCGTAAATTCCTTCTATATTAGGGAACATTTTCATCAGCCTCTTCTTGGTCTCATCGGGGAGTGCCGAAGCTCCCGTGGTACATTTAGTAATCGAGTGAGTATCATACTTTTCCCAATCTGGAAGATTAAGAAGATGATGATACATCGCTGGGGCTCCAGAGATTACGTTAACTTTTTCTTTTTGGATAATCTCCATAACCTTCCGGGGTTCAAAATTTTTGATCAAAATACTTGTTCCAGCCATGGCAACGCGGATTGTGAAATGATTATTCAAGGCGGCGGTATGGTAAAGTGGACCGATTACTAAAGATATTTCTCCTTCTTTTTCTTCTCTCCCCAGGATACCATTTATGAGATTCCAAAGAACGTTTCCATGAGTAATAAGGGCCCCTTTCGGTTTTCCGGTGGTTCCAGAGGTGTACATCAATTGGCACACGTCTTTCTCAAATACTTTAACTGATGGTTCATCTTTTTTTGCTTTTTCTAACAAGGTTTCGAAATGGAAAAAGCCCTTTACTTTCTTCCCCCCAACCTGGATAAAGAATTCTACTTTCTGCAATTGGGATTTGATTTTTTCAACAGTGTCCGAAAATTCTTCACCAAAGATAAAAAACCGAGCGTCGGAATGATCGAGGATAAATCGTACTTCTTCCGGAGCAAAGCGAAAATTAATGGGGGTAAAAACAGCTCCGATCTTGGCTGTAGCAAAATAAGCTTCGCCGAATTGATTGGAATTAAACATTAGGACAGCCACCTTTTCGCCTTTTCTCAAACCCATATGCAGCAAGGCCTGAGCTAAGCGATTTACTCTTTCGTTGAATTCTCTATAAGTAAACCGCTTTTCCTCAAAGATAATTGCGGTTCGGGCAGGAAATTTATTGGCGATTATGGTAAGAATCTTGCCTACATTCATAACAATTTTTATAGCATGGTATTCTTGTAGTGATTAATTATTAATTTTTTCGAAGAATTCGGAATATTCAGATACTACAGAAACTGAAAGGTTGTCAATATATTTTCGTTGGCCGGTTAACAGTTTTAATATTTATCAACAGCAGGAGAAAGGCGGCTTTTCTTCCATTAACCCGGGCTTGCTTCAAGAGAAAATTAACTCAATCAGCAAAAGTTACCGACTGGGTGGAAGAATGGATTCTTAATTCATATTCGGATGGTAAGTGGTCAATTATCAACTTAAGTTGATAAGAAATAACGGCTAAGTAGATCAAAGTAATACTGAAGATGATGGGTTTAACCATTCTAAATTTACTGTGCAAGCATAATATAATGAGTGAGGCAGAAACGACGACAAATTTCCATAACCAAAATTTATCTCCATATAGGAAGATAACTGATCTAACAATAGGATTTAACTCGTAGCCTCCCAAATCCAAAATCATCGTGGTAAATATGGCATCGAGAATATTTAACCCAACAATCAATGTCATGAAAAATAATATTCCTGGGCTGTAGCGATCAACATAGCCACCTCGGACTTTATCAGTTTTCCTGCGGAAATCCTTTCTTCGTCCCCAAAATGTATATCTGCTTAAGATGGGAGTGGGTTTTTTCCTTCGATCTTTTAGAACTCTTCTTTCAAATTCCATAATTGGATAACCTTATTCATTTTTATTAAAGCACAACTTAAAAAATATGGCAATTTTAATACCAATCTTAACCTAAAACAACAACTTCCTGTAATTAATTAATTTTTTTACATAAAAAATAAATATGGGAAAAAGTAAATGGAAATGAATTTCTCAAAATTTGCAATAAATTCCTTAGAAAAAGAAAATTTAGATTGAGGCAATACTGCTTTCTGTATTTTTCTTAACAAAAGCTATCTAATGATGATAAACTTAGGTTAGTTTACGGTAATGTTGTTTTTCAACCAGGGGGCGAAAATGCAAACTAACAAATTAAAAAAGAAACTTAAAGAAGGTCAAGTCTGTTTTGGCACATTTATCAGGTTAGGACCAGCGGCTGTGGAAATTTTAGGGCACGCCGGGTGGGATTTTGTTGTCTTAGATATGGAACATGGTGTTTTTGACTTCACCAATGTAGAGCATATGATCAGAGCGGCCCGCTGTGCGGGCATTACCAGTTTAGTAAGAGTTGCTGAGCCCGCTCCTTCTCATATAATGAGAGTCATCGATGCTGGAGCAGAGGGCGTGCAGGTTCCCCAAGTCGAAAGCGCGGAAATAGCTCAGGTTGTCGCTCAGGCGGCGCGCTATTTTCCAGCAGGGAAGCGCGGACTCTGCAGCTTTGTACGCGCGGCCAATTACTCGGCTATTCCCCCGGAAGAACATATAGCTTCTTCCAATGAAGAAGTATTAACCGTAATTCATATCGAAGGAGAAAAAGCAGTAAGAGAAATTGAGGCTATAGTGGAGACTCCCGGAATAGACGTAATTTTTCTTGGCCCATGGGATCTATCCCAATCCCTGGGTATTCCCGGTAAAACAAAAGATCCGCGGGTAATTCAGCTTATGGAAAAAGTAATTAAAATTTGCCATAAAAAAGGTGTAGTAACCGGAACTTTTGTTCGGTTTGTAGATGAAGCTAAGCATTGGATTGAGCAAGGCGTCAAGTATATGATGCTTTCCACAGACGCGGGGTTACTCTTGCAAGTGAGCAAAGAAAGGCTTACAGGCTTGCGCCAATTTTTAGGCTGATGAACGGCTCTTAGAATGTTAAAAAGAAACGTTTCCCGAGAAGATAGAAATGGCCAATAGGCAAAAAGACGAAAGACCGGCGCACGAGCTTTATTTTTTCTTAAAAGTTCTGCTTTACTTACGTAATGCTCAAGAAATTGAACCAAGGCGCATTTGGAGTAGCGAGAAGGGATTAAAAGGAATTTTTCCCAAGGTGCCCCTCGCCTATGTTCTCTGGCAAGGAGATGAAGAATTCCCACCACAGATAACCGACATGTTCGATTCCACTATTGAAAGACATTGCTCACTTGATGGTATTTGGTGCCTGGAAGCAGAAGTTAGTCAACGCCTCTTCGAGACCAAGCAAAAGTGAAGGGTAGGATAGCTTACGTAGTGGCTGATTTGGAAGGCTCAACCGGAGCTTGGAGTAAAGCCCATACTCTTTTAGGGACAAGGGAATGGCAAGAAGCGCGCGTCGAATTGACCAAAGATATTAATGCGGTGGCCGAAAGTCTATTGGAAGAGGGAGTTAAAGGAGTCATCGTAAAAGATTTTCACCGGACAGGATTTAACCTTATCCCTAAATATCTGGATAAAAGAATTAAACTGGTCAGAGGATATTATCTGGGGCCAGTAGTTGGTTTTGGAAATTTATACGGGGCAGATTTTGCTCTCTTTGTAGGACTGCATGCCGCGGGGGGAAATGAGCAGGGATTTTTAGCTCATACCCTAACCAGTCGCCTAGCCCAGATTGTCATTAATGGCCAAAGAATATGTGAAGCCCAACTCTTTGCTACCGTTTTATCAGCCCATAATATTCCTCTGGCTTTCTTTTCGGGATGTCCAGCAGCTTGTAAAGAAGTTTTAGAGATCATGCCCTGGGTAGTAACTCATCCTGTCCCTAAAGATCCTTTAGTTTACCAAGATCAAAAAAGAAGAGAAGAACACATCATCAAGCTGCGCCAGGGCCTGTGCCAAAGAGTTAAAGAAATAACCAATTCCGCTCACCTTCCTCTCTATGCCCTTCAGCCACCGTTTGAGTGTCAAGTTATTTTCCAAGAGGAAGAAGAAGCGCAGCTCAGGAATCTCTGGGGATTTAGGCAGGAAGGAAAAGTCATAAAATTTCACACTGATCAATTTTTGGAAATGTATCAAAATCTACTTAAAATAGCCTACTTTCCCAAACTCGCTTATCAGATGCGCTTTTTGGTTTTGCCGCTTACTCGATTAATTTGGAGATTACAATCTTTAAAACATCTGTAAAAATTCTGCTCCTATTAATGAGAGCATTAAATATATGACATCCGCCATTTTCAACCCCTCACCCTAACCCTCTCCCCAAGCATGGGGAGAGTCGATAAGAGTCGGAACTAATCGGTACGATTGTCGTTCCGACACTGTCATACTGACACCCGACCACGGGGGAGGGTGAGGGGCATAATTGCAAATAATTAATTGCTCCGAGTAATAACTTCATTTTTTCCCAAATACCGGCTCGCGCTTTTCCAGATATGCTTGGACTGCCTCGCGGTGATCTTTGCTTTCTAAACAAATCTTTTGGCTTTCGGCCTCGGAAAGCAAGGCTTCTTCAATATTAGCTTGGAGGTTTTTCCAAAGCAATCTCTTCGCCAAAGCAAGGGCTGGTGATGGGCTTTTCGCTAATTTAAAGGCTAATTCGCGCACGTTCTTTTCTAAATCCTGAATGGGTACGACCCGATTTATTAGGCCGATTTTTTCTGCTTCGGTAGCACTAATAGCTTCTCCGGTAAAAATTAGCTCGGCAGCTTTAGCCAAACCTACTAAGCGGGGCAAGAAGTAAGTTCCACCGCCATCGGGTACTAATCCCATAGTGATAAAAGCTTCGCCTAATTTGGCGCGCTCAGCAGCAACCCGCAAATCGCAGGCTAAAGCTATGTCGAGCCCCAAACCGGTGGCAAAACCATTCAGAGCTGCCATGGTCGGTTTAGGCATACTTACTAAGGTGCGAATGATCTCTTGAGCTTTGGGCAGGAGATTAAAGGCTAAAGGAGGAGAAGGAGTTGCCCCTTGTTGAAAAGCAGAAATATCTGCGCCAAAGCAGAAAGCCCGGCCCGCGCCTGTGATAATCAAAACTTTAACTTCTTCGTCCCCGACTGCCTTTTTTACGGCATCCAAGACTTCTAAAATCATCTGTTCGTTTAAGGCATTTAATTGCCGGGGTCGGTTTAAGGTTAAGGTGGCCACTCCATCTGCTTTGGTATAAAGAATCGTTTGATAATCCATAAAAATGCCTCCTAAAAATGCCTTGAAAATATTGGATTCCTGCCTGCTTCAGCCTGCTTCATGCTTGAGCAAAAATGACATAATCACATCCCAAGGGACTTTTTCAAAAATTTCATAAATTCCTTACCGTCGATCAGTTTTAATATTTTTCGCCAGCAGGAGACAGGCGGGAGGAGTAATGAGCCTCTTTCCCTCCCGCCTGAAACAGTTACGAATTTCAAAAGTGATCAACGGTCAGCATAATTTCGCCTTGACTCGTCAGCAAAATTATTATAGTTTAAATTTTAGAAAATTGCTCGACCTTTTAAGATGCTTTTCTAAAGGGTCCCATCGTCTAGCGGCCCAGGACGTCGGCCTCTCACGCCGAAAACACGGGTTCGATTCCCGTTGGGACCACCAATGACCTAAATTATAAAGAAAACTATCCTAAGTTTAAATTATCTTTTAGGTGGGGTGTTTCCATTTGAATTAGATGAAAATCGAGTTCGGGAAAAAAATAGAAAATAAAAAATTTAAAGAGAGATGTACTATTTTCCTTCTGGTGGTACCTGTTAACAAAAATAGGTTGATCCTAAATTAGGGGTACATCTTATCTACAGAGGTTCCAATGACGAAGCAAGAGCGAATTATGGCCGTAATCCAAAAAAAAGAGATCGACCGCACTCCAGTAAGTTTTTGGTGGCATTATCCAGAAGTAGACGAGAATCCTAAGTTATTAGCCGAAGCAATCATAAGTGACCATCGCGCTTTTGACTTAGATTTTGTCAAGATGATGCCCAGCGGGATGTACGGGGTGGAAGATTGGGGATGCGAAGTGGGAGATCCTGATCCAGAAATGGGCTTTAAGAAATTAATCTCTGGCCCCATCAGCAATATTAAAGATTGGATAAAAATAGATAGAAAGGATCCCCAGAGAGGCGCTAGGGGGCGGGAACTTTTATGTCTTAAAGAAGTCCGGCGGGCAATTGGAGCTAATACCCCCATATTGCAAACGGTATTTTCTCCTTTGACTACGGCGGCCAAGATTGCCGGAAGAGATCTAATGCTTGCGCATATGCGCCAAGATTCTATGGCCCTAAGAGCAGCCCTCGAAAATATTACGGCTACAGAAGAAGATTTTATTAAGGCTTGCTTCGACCATGGAGCCTCGGGCATTTTTCTGGCAACGCAATTTGCGGGAGATAATTTATTGACCCAGGAAGAGCACGAAGAATGGTGTGTGCCTTATGAGCTTCGCCTTCTGAGAATAATTCAAGAGCACTCTTCTTTTTCCATAATGCACCTTCATGGGCAGGGAATTTTTTTCAGCCGTTTCTTAAGTTATCCTATAGCCGCCATGAGCTGGGAGGATGATTCCTTATCCATGGTCAGAGGGCGACAATTATTTCCTGGGACAGTAGTGGGCGGGCTGCCGCGCACGGGCTGGATATGCTCAGCCACCAGCGAGGAAACTAAAAATAGAACCAGGGAAATTATAACTTCTATGGCTGGAGAAAGATTTATTTTGGCTCCCGGTTGTGTGATGTCTTTAAAAATCCCCCGAGAAAACCTGCTGGCCATAAGGGCAGCTGTGGGCTGAACCATGGGTTGAACCAGGGGTTGAGAAGATTTACATAGCCGTAGGCATGAGTTTTTTGGGTAGGAAGAGGATGAGCTCAGGAAAAATCACGCATAAAGCCACTACGATTAAAAACATGCCCATGAGGATAAGCATGGCCAAGAAAGATTTCATAATAGGGAAATCAGCCAGTCCGGAGGCAATAAAAAGACACATGCCATAGGGGGGAGTGATTAGGCCGATAGCGGTAACCATAACCGTGATTACGCCCAGGTGCACAGGATGAATTTGGACTATATCTCCCAGGCCTTGAATAACGGGAAGGAAGACAATGATTATTACGATGGGGCTGAGGAAAGTGCCTAATAATAAGAGCATTAATATAATAACCGCATACATTCCATAATAGCTTAGAGAGAATTTTTCGATAAAGCTTACGATTAGCTGGGGACCATTTAAATAAGCAATCAACCAGCCAAATGCTCCCGAGGTAGCTACGCAGATGAGGGGTAAGGAGTAAAAAATAACTGTTTCCCCGAGCATTTTAGGAAGACGGCTAAAAGTTACCTTCTGGTCTCGATAAATAACCATAATGACAATCAAGCCATAAACTACGGCAATTACCGAAGCTTCGGTAGGAGTAAAAATACCTCCCACAATACCACCGATGATGAGAATTGGCATTCCCAAGGGAGGAAGAGATTCCCAAATAGATTTGACAGCTTCTCGCCAGGGAGCACGGGGATAAGCCGGATAGTTTCTTTTAGTGGCCAGTATCCAAACAATCAGCATTTGGGTTAGGCCAACTAAAATTCCGGGTATCACTCCCCCTAAGAATAAGGCTCCTATAGAAACTTCGCCAAAAGCGCCGTAAAGTACCATAGGAATGCTGGGAGGAATAATAACCCCAATGGTGGAAGATGCGGCAGTGATGGCCACGGTAAAACCCTTGTCGAAACCGCTTTTCAGCATGGCGGGTATCAAAACAGCTCCTACCCCTGCCGTATCCGCCGCTGCAGATCCCGATAACCCAGCAAAGATCATACTTACTAATACATTGACATGGCCAAGGCCACCGCGAATGTGACCTATCAAGTTCCGGGAAAGTCGGGTGAGGCGGTCGGTTATGCCGCTAGCATTCATCAGATTTCCGGCAATAAGGAAAAAAGGAACAGCCAGGAGAACAAAGCTGTTAATTCCGTGGAAGGTTTGATTAACTAAAGTGGTAATAGGTAAACCCAGTATTAGGCAAACTATCAGAGAAGATATTCCCAAAGCAAAAGCAATGGGTACTCCCAGAATTACCAAAAGAAAAAAGCTGCTGATCAAAATGGTAAGTTCCATTTATTCTTTGGAAGCCTTCTTTGAGCGCGAGAAAAATTCTTGAATAATTTTTTCCAGAATAAAAAGAGCTGAACTCATTCCCATAATCGGAATGGAGCTGACAAAAAAAGTTATGCGGATCATACTCGGTTGAGAAAAACGCTTCCATTCAGCGACAGCAAATATAGTGCCATACCAGGCAAAAATTAAAGCTAAAATTAATATACCCAAGTAGCCCATCAACTTAATAAAAAAATGTTGGCGGGGAAAAACATCAATTGTATAATGCAAACCTCGGCGTACAGCGATGGCCGATCCTAACATGATTGTCCAAACAAAACAGAAGATGGCCACTTCCAGAGTCCAGAGGACCTCCCAATGAAAGACAAACCTGGCTAAAACCTGAAGGAAGACTACGCCAATAAGAGTAATTACCAGAATTTGGCATAACCGTAATTGGCCACGCTCAATTAAATCCATGGTGCGGGCAAGCATAAATTTCTTATATTTACCTCCTGGCCTCTTGGCTTAATAGGCCTGAGCAGATTTACGAATCGATTCTAAAACATCCATAAGCTTTAATTTTGCAGCTTCTTCATTTTGGGCCGGCCCGGAGCGCGAAATAAATTCGGATTTATCCACTTCAGTTATTTGCACCCCTTTCTTCCCCAACCCTTCCAGAATGGATTCTGTCATTTTGACGCCTTCTGCCGTACAGATCAAGGCTGCTTCGGCTATAGTTTGTCTCAAGAGATTCTGGTACGTGGGGGGAAATTTCTTAAAAGTTTTTTCGCTCATCAAAAAGATAGAAACCATAAATTCGTGTTCGGTTTTGGCATGGTACTTGGCCACTTCATAAAGTTTAGAAGAAAGATAGCCAGGAACGGTGCTTTCACAAGCATCTACTACCCCGGTTTGAAGAGCGGTATAAAGTTCAGTCCAGGGAAGCGACACCGGAAGAGTACCGAATTCTTTCCACATCCTCGCGGCCACTGGTCCCCCGGGGACACGCATCTTCATCCCCTTGATATCAGATATATGGCGCACAGGTTTTAAGCGATTACTCATATTCCGCAGTCCTCCGCCAGCTAGGGCCATAAATTCAAAGCCGACATTATGTTTCTGGATAATCTCTTGAAACCGTTTATCCAGATATCCGCCCGCTTTTAAACATTCTTCGAAATGCTTTTGATTTTTAAAAAGGAAACTGAGATTAAAAAAGCTAAGTTCAGGAATATAAGTGGCTACATTCCCTGTTCCGCCTACATATAAATCAACCGTCCCTTCTCGTAAACTGGTGAGGGTCACTTCATCGCTCCCCAATCTTCCTGCATCATATAAATTGACAATTATTTTCCCCCCACTTTTTTCCTTTAGAGTTTTTTGAATATATTGGCCAGAAGATATCCAGGGATGCGGCGCCTTAACTACCGTAGACATTTTCAAGTTAAATTCTTGAGCGCCAATTAGGTTAAGGCTGCCCCAGATTAAGATGGCCGCGATCCCGATTACGAGGGATAGGCAAAATATTAGCGAATTATCTTTTTTCATTTTTACTTCCTCCTCCTAAAGTTTTTTTATTACTTCGCCTAATTTACCGAAAATTTGATAATATAAACCAGCATAATTCTGAAAGATTAAATATAGCACTTTCAGAAATTTTTTTCTGACGGGCATCACCTCAATAAATTTTTTTATACAAGTTTATTTTCCGAAAAGAAATTAACGTGTAAACAATGAGTATCAAACAATCTTTTTAAGATGCTCAATATCCTCCCCAATTCGTTCTTCTTCACCAGTCAGAGCAATCCGTAAATATCCCTCCCCATAATTCCCATACATTGCCCCCGGAATCATCCAGACATTAGCTTCTTCCAATACTTTAAGACAAAATTCCTTGGAGGTATATCCAGATGGAATGGTGGCCCACACATAAAAGGTCGCTGATGGAGATTCAGCTTCCAACCCCATATCTCTTAGTCCCTGAACAACAACGTCCCTTCTTTTTTGAAAGACTCTGTTGTGTTTCTCCATAAAGTCATCCGGCCCATTCAAAGCTTGCGTTGCTGCTATCTGCATAGGGTAAAAAATTCCTCGGTCAGAATGCGATTTAATTTTGGTCATTCCAGCAATAATATCTTTGTTACCCACGAGCATCCCCACCCGCCAGCCGCAACAATTATAAGCTTTTGAAAGTGAATTTAATTCTACACCAACTTCTTTCGCTTCTTCAACTTCTAAAAAAGTATCCCGCCTCCCTCAGGAAATTAAACAGGGCAGACCTAAATAATCTGTCAAGTTCACTCGGTACTTCCTTAATGAAATAATCCCGGAATATCTTATCATCTTCTGCCTTCCGTGGATTTTTATAAATAAGGTAGCGACTCCCTTATATCCGCACTTCTTCAACACAAAGATTAGCACTTAGACCATGAAAATCAGATGGAGTAAATTTTAAAACTTCCTCAACCTCCTTGTGATTACTTTTGCGGAGAGCTACGATAAAAGAATAACCTTCCTGGTTAAGATAGAAATAGCTATTTTCGCTTACTTAACCACTATCACCAATAAAAATACATCATTTTACCTGAAAAAACCCTTTCAGCTTATCTATAGAATCCTTCAATGTCCCCTTATCAGAAAGAATGCTCTTGTAAATCTGATGAGCTAAGTTATACCTCCATCTGTCAATAAGAGTCCAACAAGGATCTGTTTCTTATCTGGCCTCTTGTGCCTGGAATAACCAGACTCAGCTAATGGACAAGATAGCCCTTCCAAATATGCAGAAGTAAGATCATAAAAAAATAAGATCGAGTTTGAGGTTAAAAAGATCTGGAAGAGAAATAAGAGAAATAAAGGTGGATCTTTCCTCTTCTTCTTTGGATCTGGCTAAATAATCTAAGACCCGAAGGTAATGCTGATACCTTAATCCTGCCGCCGGATAATCAAAATTTATTCACCTTCTCCAAGAAAGACTCTTGGTTAAAATATAACTAAGATTCGTTGCCTTCCCAATTAGCCTTAATAGCAACTACTTCGCCGTAATCAAGGGAAGAGATTGCCTCAAGTTCTCTTTGAAAT
>CAZAGD010000159.1:0-9341 GCA_964484485.1 uncultured Syntrophaceae bacterium | reverse complement strand
AGAGCAACATCACTACTATAAGTAACAAAGCGCATTCCTTTTTGGATCCAATTTTTAAGAGCGGCCAAGTCAAAGAGATGGATGCCAGAAAAAATTCCTTTCCGCTGGCATATTTCTATAACTTTTTCAATAGCGGCAATTTCTTGCGGATGGTTAAAGTCTCCTGGTATGCCTAAGCTAACGGATAAGTCAAAGGGACCGACAAAAACGGCATCAATTCCGGAGACGGAAGTAATTTCTTCTAAATTAGCTATAGCCTGCGGAGTCTCCGCTTGCACAGCAAGGAAAGTGTCTTCATTGGCTTGTTTTAAATAATCAGCCGCCCCCACCCGTTGATACCGGCTATGGGGACGTCTTAAAGCCGCCCCTCTATTACCCCAAGGAGGATATTTAGCATGAAAGATTATTTCCTGAGCTTGTTGTTTGGTGTTGACCTGGGGAATAAGCAGACCGGCAGCTCCGGAATCAAGCGGTTTCAATATAGTTTCTCGACGTATTTCTGGAATGCGCACCACGATGGGCAATCCAGCTCCGCGGGCCGCAGCAATCATATCGGAAATAGTCTCCGGGGAATAAGCGCCGTGTTCATTATCCAAAATGAAAAAATCAAAGCCGTTTTGGGCCAGCATATAAGCGATGTTCGGATTGCGCAACTCTGAAATCATTGTGCCCACCAGGAGCTGACCATCGCTTAGCCGCTTTTTTAAACTAACCATTAAACTTCCCCTCTCTGGAAATTAATAAAAGGCCGCCCTTCTCTGCGGCATTTTTAACAAATTATGCCTTCATTCCCCTTTCCTTGACAAGAAAAAAAATCAACATTATATTTTTTATGTCCTTTGCTTTATACCTTAAAATTCTGCAAATTCTGCAAATTTTCTTCCTTAAATTCATTATTCACCTACTTTTTACCCAAGTTCTTTGAAAATTATTGATGGCGATAGAAAAATCTCCTTATTTTGGCCATGAGGGGAGGAGCAAATGTCGAACTTCTATTCCCGAGGCAATGATCAAATAGGGAAAGGGCGGATTTATTTTGTAGGCACCTATATTCCCCGGCAGTGTGGAATTGCTACTTTTACCCACGACTTAGCCCACGCCATTGGCGAAGAAATTGGTTCTGCTGCCTGTCAGGTGGTGGCTATAAACAATCGCCCCGAGGGTTATGATTATCCTCCGGAAGTAGTCTTCGAAATTTCCCAAAACCAAATCCATGACTATCGTTTAGCCGCAGAATATATAAACCTTTCGGGCGAAGGGATAGTTTGTTTGCAGCATGAATTTGGCATCTTTGGCGGACCCCAGGGAACTTATATTACCCATTTCTTGAAGAACCTGAAAAAACCCGTGCTGACTACTTTGCATACTGTCCTTAAAGAGCCAGCTCCAGAGTATTACCAAGCCTTAATCGAAATAGCTCAGCTTTCTCAAGGCCTAGTAGTTATGAGCCGTCACGCCATAGATATTCTACGAGAAGTATACGGCCTTTCCGATTCCAAAATTTTTTTTATTCACCATGGAGTACCCGATGTGCCTTTTATCGATCCCAACTATTACAAAGACGAATTTAATGTGGAAGGGCGTTTAGTACTTTTAACTTTCGGCTTATTAAATCCCAATAAAGGTATTGAAAATGTCCTCGAAGCTTTACCAGAAATAGTGGCTAAATACCCTAAGGTTGCCTATATCGTTCTTGGAGCTACCCATCCGGAAATCCGCAAAGTCCACGGAGAATCCTATCGCCTTTCCTTACAAAGAAAAGTGGCGAGATTAGGGTTGGAGCAACACGTATTTTTCCATAATCGTTTTGTCTCTCTGGCCGAACTATGCCACTTTATCGGGGCTTGCGATATTTACATCACTCCTTACCTTTCCCGCGAGCAAATAGTCAGCGGCACCTTAGCTTACGCTTTAGGCATGGGTAAAGCGGTCATCTCTACTCCTTATTGGTACGCCGAGGAGATGCTCCAAGAGGGCCGAGGCAAATTGGTTGATTTTGGCGATATAAAAGGGCTCCAGCAAGCCATTATCGACTTGATAGAAAATGAGATCGAACGGCATCAAATGCGCAAAAAAGCCTATGAGTTCGGCCGTTCTATGACTTGGAAAAACGTGGCCCGCGAATATATAAAAGCTTTACGCGAAATTAGGGGACCATATCAACTGAGGTTAGAATCCACCTCCCTCAAAGGTCGGTTTATTCCCCAGGATACAATACCCGAGATAAAGCTGGATCATCTCTTCCGCCTCACCGACGAAACCGGAATTATTCAACACTCTATTTATGGTATCCCCGATCGCCAACACGGATATTCCACTGACGATATAGCTCGGGCTTTGGTAGTTGTTTTGATGGCCTATGATCAAATTAAAGATGAAAACTTCCTCAAACTAGCCAATATCTATATGGCTTTTCTGCGCCATGCCCAGCTGGCTAATGGTCGTTTCCATAATTTTATGAGCTATAGCCGCCAGTTTACAGATGAAGAAGGGAGTGAAGATACTCAAGGAAGATCTATTTGGGGGCTCGGCTGCGCCGTTCATCTAGGGCCGACCGAATGGTTCAAAATTTTAGGGCGCGAGCTTTTAGAAAGAGCCATAGGTAACCTAAAGCTTGAACACCCCATGGCCAAAGCTTATACCATTCTTGGCCTTTATCATTACTTGCAAAAGTACAAAGGCGCCACAGTGGTGAAACGCCTCTTGCAAGAGATGGCTGATTCTTTAATCGACCATTATCAGAAATCTACTAAACCCGGCTGGCGCTGGTTCAGCGATTCCGTAACTTATGGAAACGCCAAAATCCCGCAAGCTCTACTCTTAGCTTATAAACTACTGGGCAATGAAATTTACAAAACGGTTTCCTTAGAGGCTTTAAATTTTCTAACGGCTGCCACTTATAACGGAGAGTTCTTTGATTTCATAGGTAATGCCCATTGGTATGAAAAAGGCAACGGCCGCTCCTTCTTCGATCAACAACCGATTGATGCCGGATATGCTGTGGAAGCTTATATTTTGGCTTATGAGATCACCACCGACCCAACTTTTTTAGAACTCGGCCAAGCAGCTTTTGAATGGTTTTTAGGGCGCAATCGGCTGGGAGTTAGCCTTTACGACTTTGCCACAGGAGCCTGTTACGACGGTTTAACTCCCCAGGGACCAAATATGAATCAGGGGGCTGAACCGACGATTGCTTTTCTCTTAGCTATTCTAACCATGTCCCAGCAGCAAGTCCTCAAAACCCTTGTGCCTCGAGAGGAAATTAAATCTAAATGGGAAATGGATTATCAGGAGGTGAGCAATATTGTTGGCGCCGGAGTCTCCCCTGCCGTCAATAAATGAAGAGGAACAAAAAATTGCCCAAGAGTTCGAAGAGGCTCTCAGATTAAAAAATTTTGTGCGCGCTGAATTGCTGGCTCGGCAGCTCAAAAAGCCCGATAAGGAAATTAAAGAACTGCAAAAAAAAGCACTTTACCAATTTATTGTGGAATTTCGCAATGCCGAAGGGGTATTAGCTTTAGCTCAAGAATATAAGCTCTCCCCCGAAGAATTGGGAAGTTTTCTCCGGCAACTAATGTCCCACTCGCTAGCTCCAAAACAATTCGATATAAAGACCATGAACTTTCTTAATCTGCAGGAATGGCTGCAGAAGCACTTTTCTTCTTTTCTATGATCTCCTTTCTCCTCCTTTTCCAAGAGAGGAGAAAGGAGAATTGTTTTATTTTTTAAAGGGCCCTGATGCGGAATTCTCCCTGCTCATCCGTATAGCGCTCAGTTCTCACCCCTTCCAAGACGGTCAAGCTAATTTCGGCCCGATAAGCCACAATGCTTCCCGGCTCCAAATGGCCGATATAGGTGGACTTAGTGTCCCAATCAAAAACGGTAATATGAACATGGGCATCTCCACCAATCACCGAACCTTGGACACTCGCTAATTCGATTGGACCGGTGAAGTTCCAGTATTTATCAATGGAAGGGGTTTCGGTGCGCGTAATGGTATGTAAATGTACCCTTTGCAAAGAACCAATTCCGCCGGTAATGGCTGCCGTGTTAATTTTTTCTTTAGTAACTACTTCTTGCAATCCCTCTAAGAGCAAATCGCCTCGGTCAAACATGATTAAAATTGTTCGCGGCCCAGATTTGGAAACAAAATATTGCATACTTTTCCTCCTTTTAAGAAAGATTTTTGGCCAATTTGCTTATCGAATTGGCCATTAAATCCGAGGGGACATACTTAATCTGCCCCCTCTGAATTACTGTTTGCACTTTTTGCAATGATGTTATATTTTCTAAGGGGTTCCCCTGCACTCCCACTAAATCAGCATCCTTGCCAGGCTCTAAAGTGCCTATGTTTTCGGCCAGTCCACAAACTTGTGCGGCAGCCCAAGTTGCCGCTCTAATAGCTTGTTTAGTGCCTGCTCCCATATCCACCAAATACTTAATCTCTTGGGCTAATTGCCCATGATGAGCATCCGTACCCACAGCAAATTTAATTCCACTTTTGACTATAGCCTCCATCCTTAGCCCCACCTCTGCCCGCTGTCTGAAAAAACCATCAGCAAGTTCGCGCGGAAGTGTTCTTAAACGATCATCATTCAGAAAAACGCTGGGAGTCATAACTAACCACCTATCAGCTTTAGCCAAAAGCTCTATATCCTGATCAGTAAGAAAATAACCATGCTCAATGACATCTACCCCGCATTCGATCGCCCACTTAAAGCCAGGACCACCAATGCAATGAGCGCTTACTGGTACGCCTACGCGATGGGCTTCCTCTACAGCCACCTGTATCTCTTCTTTCGATAAGTAACTGGGTAATCCCTGGGGACCGCGCAAGGTTCCGGTAATAAAAATCTTGATTATATCCGCGCCCGCCAGTAAATTTTCCCGCGTGGCCGCTCTAATCTCTTGGGGACCGGTAAAAGGATAGCCCACATAACCATGCCCATGCCAAGCGCGCATCCCTCTGGTGGCTACTACCAAGCGTGGCCCTTCCAATCTTCCTTCGTCTATGGCTTTTTTAAACTCCACATCCAAGAAACCTTTATCCCCTAAACATCGCGAAGTAGTCACGCCGGAATGCAAATCAATCTTCAGGGTCTCTAAGGCCCTGACGGCCAAAGTGGGAAGCGGATCGCTCATCTTCTGCAAATAGTTATCTAAGCGCGTGTCCAAGGAAAGATGATTATGAGCATCGATCAAACCGGGCAAGAATGTCTGTTCTTTAAAATTTAATACTAGCGTATCTGTTCCCCCGCTTATCTCCTCGGCTTGACCCACTGCTTTTATCTTTTCTCCCTCGACCAGAATGCAACCATTAACCAAAGGAGGCTCATCTTTACCAGTAATCACCAGGCCAGCTTTTATAAGGATTTTTTCCCTTTCTTTTAAATTGCCGCCTTTTGGCCTATTGGCGCCCATTCCTTAACCTCCCTTTCTATTTCCCTTAAAAAATGAAAAGAAGTTGACCCTCATATTTCTCAGCTAAGCGGCTCAATCATCCTTTCCAGAACTTTTATCAATTCATGCACTTCTGCCTTCTCCAAGCCCATGGAGATGGCTGCCAAATAATATTGATAAGCAGCGGAGGTAACTATTAAGGGTAAATTTACTCGGCGGGCATCGTTGATAACTAAGCCGATATCTTTCCACATCTGCCCTAAGCCTCCTACTGCCGGAGCATTATCAAGAATGCTGGCACTAAGAAACCTGAACCAATCACTGCCTGCAATTCCGCTACCCACTACTTTACACACCAAACGTGGATCTAAGCCTTCTTTACGGGCCAAAGTAATTACTTCGATGGTAGCCGCTAAAGTAGTAGACACCAAAAGTTGGTTACAATGCTTAACTAATTGCCCCAACCCCGGCTTTTCGCCTATATAAGTAATTTTCCCTTGCACCTCTAAAAGAGTTCGACATTCCTCAATAAGGTCTTTAGGACCGGCGGCGATTAAAGTCAAAGTCCCCGCCTCGATCCGCGGCGGTCCTCCAGTAACAGGACAATCAATAAAGCCTACTCCTTTTTTTTGGCATTGTTCAGCTACCCAGATCAAATTATCCTGATCAATTGTAGACATGCAAATTACCCGCGTGTCTTTATGGCAACCGGAAAGAATACCATCAGCCCCTGTCACTACTTCAATGACCTGTTGATCATTGAGCACATAAACGATCACTTTTCCCGATTTCTCGGCCACTTCTTTGCTGTTTTTTAACGCCTCTCCGCCCGCGGAAGTGAATTCCTTGATCACTTCTGGTCGGCGCGCATAGCCCATTACTTTATATCCTAAGCGCAGATACTTCTTGGCCGCTGCCATACCCATTCTTCCCAAACCAATAATTCCTATCGTTTCTGCCATATTGACCTCCTTTTCTTTTAAAATTTGTTTTCCGCAAAATTATTTAGCATAAAGCAAGCTCATTTCCCAAGGCAGGTTTAATAATATAATATTATCATCTCATTTTGTAGCAAAAAATTTTGTTATCAATACTCCCTCAATAAAATAGGCGAGATTTCTTAGTGAGTCCATTTTATTCGTCCCTCACCCTGCCCCCGTGGTCGGGTGTCAGTATGACAGTGTCGGAACGACAATCGTACCGATTCGTTCCGACTCTTATCGACTCTCCCCGCTGAGACTGGATAGCAATGGTTAGAAAAGGGCCAGAGGCAGGCCAGAGGCAGGCCAGAGGCAGGCATGAATGAAGAAGCATCGGCGGGAGAAGAAGATGTTCAAATTCGGCCAACGATTTTCCGCAAAGAGGGGCGGAT
This sequence comes from uncultured Syntrophaceae bacterium, assembly GCA_964484485.1. Lineage (GTDB taxonomy): Bacteria > Desulfobacterota > SM23-61 > SM23-61 > SM23-61 > CAZAGD01. Next base: position 2,569 of record CAZAGD010000159.1, on the reverse strand, counting down.
AGTTAAACTAAGCAAGATGATTAAGCTTCTAAATCCGCCCGCACCTATGGAAGAGCCACTGCCTCATGATTCTGAATGAATGCTTGCCTCTGGCCTGCCTCTGGCTCCTTCATTTTAATAAGCCTTTCCCCCTCCCGTCCTGAATTGCCCTGAAATCTAAAAAGTGATCTACGGTCAGCCTCACTTAATCTTGACTTTCCCTTTAAAGATCTATATAAGTTTTTTACCTAAAATTATTAAGAAAGAGGGGAACAATGGATTTTTTAAGCCCTATAATCAAACGAAAACAAATTAAAGTTTTATTCCTTTCCTTATGCTCTTTGATAATTATTAGCAACTCCTGTGCTTTAGAAAATAAAAAAGAAAGGCCCGCATCCGTATTTAAACCAAGTTCATTGGACCAACATTGCCAGGAAATTATTGGCCCACCGCGAATAGAACGTATCTCGGAACATGTTTGGCTGGCCATCGGCTATGACTTGGCTAACACTGTTCTCATCCACACTAGCGCGGGCAATGTCATTGTTGATCCAGCAATGAGTCCAGAAAAAGCCCGCACAATCAAAAATGCCTTTTTATCCTCTGCTCCTCCAGGGCCAATTAAGGCTATTATTTACACCCACAGTCACATTGATCATACGGGGGGAGCCTCTGTTTGGGAAGATAAAGATACTCAGATATGGGCTACGGAAGCTTTTCGAGAACATTTCTTTAAGCAGTATAGTTTATTTTTCCCAGCAGAGATGATGCGCGGAAGAAGGCAATTTGGGTATCATGTCCCGGAAGCCGATCTGCCTTGTAGTGCTATTGGTGCCCGGCCTAAGATGCAGGCAGCTCTCGAGAATGGAACAATCCTTCCAACCCACACCTTCACTGGCTCGCATACTTTAAAAATTGGCCAGCTTACCCTTGAGCTTTACGAAGCACCTGGAGAAACCCATGATCAACTCTTTATCTGGATCCCCGAAGATAAAACTTTAATCGCCGGAGACAATTTTTATTGGTCTTTCCCCAATCTTTATTCTATCAGAGGAACAAGCCCTCGCCCCGTAGATGGCTGGATCAAGAGCTTGGACGCTATGCGAGCTAAAGAACCCGAGCATTTGGTCTTAAACCATACTAAACCTATTCACGGTAAGGAAAAAATTCTTAAAGCCTTGACTGATTACCGCGATGCCATCCAATGGCTTAGGGATGAGGTAGTGCGCCGAGCCAATAAGGGCGATGATTTAGACAATATAGTGGAGAATACCAAACTACCACCTCACTTAGTTGGGCAAGATTATCTACGAGAACTATATGGCCAAGTGGATTGGTCAGTGAGAGCAATCTACGCAAATTATTTAGGGTGGTTTGACGGAAGAGCCGACCAACTTTATCCCCTTTCAACAACTGAAATTGCCCGAGAAGAAGTGCAGCAAATAGGTGGCCCTGAGCGGGTTTGGAAATTAGCTGAAGAAGCTTGGCAGAAAAAAGATTGGCCTTGGGCTATTCATTGGTTCACCAAACTCAAGAAAAGTGGTTTCCTTACCGCCGAGGGAGAAAAGCTGTGGAGAGAAAAATTGGCTGCCTGTTATGAAAATTTAGGTGGCCAAATTTCTAATACAAATGGCCGAGCCTATCTTCTGGAAACGGCTTATGAGCTTATATATGGAATTTCAGAACCTGCCTTGCCCAAGCTCAATGAAAAATTAATTGACCAAATCCCTTTAGAAATAATCTTCCAAAATTTGGCGGTTCGCTTAGATCCAAGCAAGGTTATGGAGGTGCACGAATCTGTTTATTTTGTTTTTTCAGATGAAAATAAACGTTTCATAGTAACGGTCAGACAAGGGATTGCCGAGATTGTAAACGGAACTCCTTTACCAGGCACACCTAAGCCAATAGCCATTGTACAGATGGACACCCATACTTATCGCCGCTTAAGCCTTAAACTCCTGAGTCCTTTTTCAGCTTATATCGAAGGAAAAATAAGGGTGGAAGGTAGTTGGTTAAAATTTCTAAAATTTATGAGCTATTTTCAAAGATAGCAGATAAGATAATGAAGGTGTTAAGTGTTAAAGTGTTAAGAAAAAGAAAAAATTGGAATAATGGAATATTGGAATATTGGGGGAAATGGCGAGGGAGGGAGCAAAGGGCAGGGAGCAGGGCGAATAAGAGTGCTGCAGTTGGGTAGTGGGGCAATTAAAGGCGAAAGATAGCGAGTCGGTGTTAAGTGTTAAAATATTAAGAAAAAAGGAATGATGGAATATTGGATTGGTGGAATATTGGGTTAAATTTCGGCGCACTCGGCGCTCTCAGCGGTGAATCATAATCCTTTCCCACCTCCCTTTAGAAAAGGGAGGATATACACCCCTCTTTCCTAAAGAGGGGACGGGGGAGATTATGGGACGCAGATGAACGCAGATTTTCAGGATTAAAAATAATTATTAAATATTCTCTTTTTCTCTGTGTGCTCCGGGGTCTCTGTGGCAAATTCAAAACCTCCTCTCCCCTGGGGGAGAGGATAAAGGTGAGGGGGCTTTAAAATTCCTCTGCGCTTTCAGCGTGCTCTGCGGTAAATTTAAAA
>CAZAGD010000158.1:0-6446 GCA_964484485.1 uncultured Syntrophaceae bacterium | reverse complement strand
CAGCATGGAAAAGTAGCCTTTAATTTTGATTAATAATTGGACGCAGATTTGCGCAGATAAACGCAGATAAAATTTATTTTTTAAAATTTATTTTTAATCCATGAAATCTGCGTCTATCTGCGTCCTAATTACTCTTTCCTTTTACTTCCACGCCCAAAAGTTTTTCCCAAACTTTAATCATGGCTCCTTTATTTTCTCTACCCAGCCCTTGATCAAGGGCCATTTGATAAGTCATCGTGGCTGCCGCTGTGACAGGCAAGGGAATACGGTTATGGCTACTAATTTCTGCTATGTGCACCATATCCTTATAAGCATCGGCCATGGGATAGCCTGGGCCAAAGTCTCTCTTTAAGATTAAAGGGGCAAAATTTTCTAAGGCAAAACACTGCCCTGTGCCTGTACGGGCCACAGTGATAGTCTGTTCTGGATCAAGGCCCATTTTAACCGCCAGAGGCAGAAGTTCAGCTATGGCGGCACATTGAATATTGAACATGATTTGATTGATTAGCTTCATCATTTGCCCGTTTCCTGATGGCCCAGCATAAATAATAATATTGCCCATTGCTTCGAGAACAGGCTTTGCTTTTTGAAAAGCAGACTGCTCCCCACCAACCATGATCGTAAGTGTTCCGGCTTTGGCCCGGGCTTCCATCCCAGAAACAGGAGCATCTAAGAAAATTATTCCTTTTTCTTTAAGAGCCTTAGCAAATTCCCTAGTTTTTAAAGGATGGATAGTCCCACAGTCAATTACCATCTGGTCAGGTTTTAACACTTCGGCCATTCCTGATTGGCCAAATAAAACGTCCTCTACTGTCTTTGTATCAGGTAGACAAAAAATAATCCATTCCGCAGCTTGGCCTAAATCCCGAATTGTCTGATAAGCCTGGCCACCTTGGGCACATACTTCATCAATTACTTCCTTGCGCCGGGCATAAAAATATAAAGGATATCCTGCCTTAATCAAATTAAATGCCATCCACTTGCCCATGGTTCCTAAACCCACAAAACCAATAGTCGGTTTCATTTTCATTCCTCCCTTGAAAATTAGTTAGCCATTTCCGGTGAGTATAAAATTTTTGGAATTAATTTTCAATCTAAAGGAAATAATCTTCCCTGACCCCTCTTTAGAGACTGTGGCATAATTAATAAATAGCTAACATTTGGTGAAGTGACCTGAGGCAGGCGAGAGGCAGGCATTCATTCAGAATCATGAGGCAGTGGATCTTCTATGGGGACGGGCGGATTTAGAATCTTAACCATATTGCTTATTTTAACTATCCGCCCTCCTTTGCGGAAAATCATTGGTCAATTTTGAACAACTTCTTCTCCCGCCGATGCTTCTTCACTCATGCCTGCCCCCGCCCTGCCTCATGCCTGCCCTTTGTCTTTTCTAGCCATTACGACACATTCTCTCAGAAAATGTGGCATAATCTCCCCCGCCTCCCTTTAAAAAAGAAGGGTATAATCTCCCCCTACCCCTCTTTAAAAAAGAGGGGAGTAAGAAGATTTTTTATAAATTGAAATCCAAATTGCCCTCGAGGTAAAATGGGCACTAAAGAATTTAATTTTTCTCCCCTCTTTTTTACAAAGGACTCGAAAAAAGGAGGTATTAGATGAATCAAACAGAAAATCATATATTTCCCCGTAATTTGCAAAAGTTCTATCCTGTGGTTGAACGGGGAGAAGGAATTTACCTTTTTGATCGAAATGGCAAAAAATATATCGATGGCTCTGGAGGGGCGGCCGTTGTTACGATCGGCCACGGAGTAAAAGAAATTACGGAAGCGATGATTCACCAAGCAGAAAAAGTTTCTTTTGCCCATAGCTCACAATTTACCAGCCAGGCGGCCATTGATTTGGCTGCTAAATTAGTCCAGCTAGCTCCGCCTGGCCTTTCCCGAGTTTATTTCCTTTCGGGAGGCTCAGAAGCGGTTGAGACAGCGATAAAAATGGCTCGGCAATATCAAGTAGAGAGAGGAAAACCGGGTAAATATAAAGTGATCTCGCGCTGGACAAGTTATCATGGAAATACCTTGGGAGCTCTTGCTCTTTCTGGTCATACAGGCCGGCGCCATTTATATCTACCCCTTCTCCAACATACTCCGCACATTCAGCCCGCATATTGTTACCGCTGTTCTTTTGGCCTTAAACCTGAAAATTGTGCTTTAGAATGCGCCATAGATTTAGAAAGGACCATCCTTTATGAAGGGCCAGAATCAATTTCCGCTTTTATTGCCGAACCCATTGTGGGAGCTACCGCCGGAGTCTTAGTCCCCCGAGATGGATACTTCCAGAAAATTCGCGAAATTTGTGACCGCTATGATATTTTATTTATCGCCGATGAAGTAATGACCGGAGTGGGCAGAACAGGGAAAAATTTTGGAATTGACCATTGGCAAGTTGTTCCGGATATGGTCGTTGCCGCCAAAGGATTAAGCAGCGGCTATACACCCATAGCGGCAGTAATTGTAAAGGAAGAAATCTACCGCACCATTAAAGAGGGGTCGGGCGCCTTCATTCACGGGCATACTTACAGCCAAAATCCCCTCTCTTGCGCCATTGGCTGCGCAGTCATCGATTATCTCTTAAAGCACAACCTTATCTCGCGAGCTGCTCAAATGGGCGAATATTTTCTCACTGCCTTGAGATCATTGCACCAGCATAATATTGTTGGGGACATTCGCGGCAAAGGCCTTTTTGCCGGAATTGAATTTGTAAAAGATAAAAATACTAAAGAACCTTTCCCCCCACAAAAGAAAATAAATACTATAATTGGGCAGCGAGCTTTTGAAAAAGGTTTGATTAATTACCCGGGAGGTGGCGGAGTAGATGGTCTAAAAGGAGACCATCTTCTCCTTGCTCCGCCATTTATTATCACCCACGAGCAGATTAATCAAATGGTGGCTATTCTCGATGAGACATTCAAAGAAGTTAATAAGGAGATCCAATAAGGACTGGGAATAATGGAATATTGGAATACTGGAATACTGGGGTAGGGGAATGGGGACGGAAAGGAATTTTTCGAATATTTCTATGGTTATTCTGTTTTTTTCATTATTCCATAACTCCATTATTCCATTATTCCGATATTCTCTTATTACTCTTTTTTTATCGGCCAAAGGCCACGCTCTTGTAAGACGTTACGAAAAACTTTTAAGGCTGAGTTCACCACTGGCACGCCTCCGTATGTAGCCATTTGAAAAATAACTTCTGCGATCTCCTGGGGACGGCAACCCACATTTAAGGCCGCGTGCAGGTGCAATTTTAGTTCCTCTTTTCTTTCCAAGACAGTTAAAGCAGCCACGGTAACTAATTGGCGCAGAGGATGAGGAATTTTTTCTCGTGCATACAATTTGCCTGTATAGAATAGGGAAATTTCTTTGGCCAACTCTTTGTCAAAAGAACGCCATAAATCATAAGGACGTTCCCCCGTAGTATCTTTAAAATATAATTCAGCCGTCTTTTGCGTTTTTTCTTTTAAATCTTCACTCAACTTTATCTCTCCTTATTTATTTTTTTTCACTCTCTGCTTCAAACTCTTTTATCTTTAGGGCTAATTCTTTTAACTTTTGATCCACCAAATAATTCACTGTTCCCTCAGGGTATGAGCCATCTTCTTTTCTCTCTCCGGCCGGTACACCAGTCAAAATTTCCATTCCTTCATCGACGGTTTTAATAGCATAAATATGGAATTTCCCTTCGGCTACGGCTGCCACTACATCCTTACGAAGCATCAAGTCTTCTACATTTTGATAAGGAATTATCACCCCTTGTTTTCCAGTTAAACCCCGGCTTCGGCAGACATCAAAAAAGCCTTCGATTTTTTGGTTTACCCCACCAATAGGTTGGATTTCTCCATTTTGATTGATTGACCCCGTGACAGCAATGTCCTGACGCAGAGGCAGGTTAGCCAGGCCAGAAAGGATAGCATAAACTTCCGTAGAGGAGGCGCTATCACCATCTACCCCGCTATAAGACTGTTCAAAGGCGAGACTGGCCGTTAGGGTCAGGGGTTTATCTTGAGCATATTTACCCCTTAGATATCCGGCCAAGATAAGCACTCCTTTATTATGAGTTCTTCCCGAGAGGTCCGCTTCTCGCTCAATGTTAATAATGCCAGCCTTGCCCATAGAGGTTTTAGCTGTGATTCGTGAAGGCTTGCCGAAAGCGTATTCCCCAGTATCATAAACAGAAAGACCATTCACTTGGCCCACTTTAGCTCCATCGGCATCAATCAAGAGCAGGCCATCCATAATCATTTCTTGAATTTTATCTTCAATCATCTTTAAGCGGTAAATCTTTTCATTTATAGCTTGCTCTACATGTTTTTCAGTAACTTGGTTACTCCCTTCTTTTTTCGCCCAATAGCTGGCTTCTCTTAGAATATCAGTTATCCTATGAAATTCCGTAGAAAGTTTTTTCTGGCGGCCAGCCAGCCTTACGCCATATTCGATAACCGCGGCCACTCCGCTCCGATCAAAGGGTAAAAGTTTCTCATCATGACAGATCTTGCGAATAAAGGTGGCATACTGCAACAAAGTTTCTTCTTTTTTATCCATTACCGTGTCAAAGTCTGCTTTTATTTTAAAGATCTTTTTAAAATCTTCATCAACGGCATAAAGAGTATAGTAAAGATAGGCATCGCCGATCATGACCACTTTGACTTTTACTTCTATTGGCTCTGGTTTAATCGCTGAACTGGCAAAAAGATAAAAAGGATCAAAGGACTGCATCTCTAAGGTGCGGTTGCGCAGCGTTCTCTTTAAAGCTACCCATACCCCGGGTTCGATAAAAGCATCAAGAGCATTGAGCACCAGATATCCGCCATTTGCGCGCAAGAAAGATCCACATTTTATTTTAGTAAAGTCTGTGCGCCACAATCCCCCCAAGCGATCGATGTTCCTTTCAATAGTGCCAAACAAATTGCGGTAGGTGGGCGAAGTTTCAATTATAACTGGTGCTCCTTTGGTTTCTGAATTGTCCACTAAGACATTTACTTGAAATTCGGTAAATGGATCTACTGTAGGAGGAGGAATTAGCCCGGGGATAGGAAGTTGAGGTGGTTCCGGTTTGGGCAAGAAACGGCTAGGGTTTTCTAAAACAGCCTCCTGAACCTCGGCTAAATAACTTTGGATTTTAGGTTGAGTATATTTTTCTTTAATATCTTCGAGAGCTCCACGCACTAAATGCGAGATGGCTGATTTATCCAAAGCAGCCAATTCTTCCTGAATTACTTTTTCTAATTTGCGCGTTTCTTTTAGAACCTGCTCCAGTTCCGCACTCAACTGGCTATATTTCCCTTTCAATTGCTCAAAACTTTCTTTCGGGAATTGTCCCTGATCAACCAGGTTTTCTAATTGCTCCAAAGAGATGGCATTTCCCGCCACTACTGGGACAACATCTGGTCTGGTAAAGGGTCCTACTTGCACCTGGGCGACTGTAAAGCCTTCTTTCTTGGCCCGGTTCTCGAATTCTTTCACTATGCTTTTTTCTCTTTCTCGGTGTCTTTCTACTAACTCCCTTTTTTGCTTTTGATATTCTTCTCCTTCAAAAATGAGGGGTATATTTTTCTTTAGAGACTCCAGGAAGGCTTCCATATCTTTTTTAAATAATTTCCCTTGTCCTGCTGGCAAACAAATACATTTAGGTTGATCAGGATCTTTAAAATTATTTACGTAGCAAATATCATCAGGAATTTTACCGCTTTTATCAATTTCTTCTAAAAGACATTTTATTGTCGTGGTACGCCCCGTTCCTACCAAACCAACTATAAAAATATTGTATCCCAGGCTATCCATCTCCAGGCCCAGCCGAATAGCCCGCAAAGCCCTTTCTTGGCCTATGATATTTGTACAAGGGGAAATTTCATCAGTATTATTAAACGGAAGTAGGTCTAAAGGACATCGCCAGCGCAATTTTTCCAAAGGTACTTCTTTGCCCATCTTCTGTTCCCTCATTATGATTTGCCTCCCCAATATTATATCAATAACTTCTCATGACAGTTTTTTTACTCATGGACGATGAAAACCCTCGCGCTTAATCTCCCATCCGCTCACTTTCGAGACCGGCTCGTAACTGACAGTCGGCTATTTTGATAAAAAGGGGCATGGAAGATGATGAAGTAGGGCAAGGGCTTGGCCCTTGCTTTACTTGGCAAGCCATAAAGGCTGACCCTACGAAACTTACTGTTTCAGCTCCCTGCTTGCTTAATTATTTTTATTTATTTTCGCCCTATCTTAATAAAAAAATTGACCAGGCGCAAGGAATAAAAAAAGTGGGGCTTACGCCCCACTACACTTTCTTATTAGGCTTTCAACTAAAGAGACGGTCAGCCAAGCGGTGTAACATTGCTGGGCCTTGAATCTCCGTTTCAAAGAGAGGGACTATTGAACGAACACCATCGCCAAATTTTTGCCAAATTTCTTCCATATGTTCTTCCTGCATCT
>CAZAGD010000157.1:0-3058 GCA_964484485.1 uncultured Syntrophaceae bacterium | reverse complement strand
AGATGAAGCAGCAGCCGCAATCTTAAAGGATGAGGCTTATGCCCGGGCCATGTTAGAGTATGATGCTCAACTTTACAAGCTTTTCGGTCCCATATGGAAGCAGGAATACGTGGTTCTTTCATAACCTCACCTACCTTCTCTTAGTTTAAGGGGGCTAAGGAGGGGTTAGTTACCCGCTTTCCTAAAGAGAGGCCGCGGAGGCTTATCTCCATCCCTATTTTCTAAAAAGAGACTTTGTTGGAATGGGGAGAAAAGGCTAAATAAGGGCCGGAGGCAGGCCAGAGGCAGGCATTCATTCAGAATCATGAGGCAGTGGCTCTTCCATAGGTGCGAGCGGATTTATAAACTTAATCATGTTGCTTGGTTTAACTATCCGCCTGCCCTTTGCGGAAAATCCTTGGTCAATTTTGAACAACTTCTTCTCCCGCCGATGCTTCTTCATTCACGCCTGCCTCCGGCCTGCCACTACCCCATTTACCAAATTTAACTATTTACTAATAATGACGCATTCTCAAAAAAGGGTAGGGGGATTAGAGGACGTAGATGGACGCAGATTTGCGGGATGGAAATAATTTTTGGGCATTTGCCTCACAGTTTAAAAATATTATAAAATAATAAATAGATAAACTCTCTTTAGCCGCCGAGTAAACTAGCCCAAAGCCTATATTCGCCCAATTTGAGAAATAAAAGAGGGGGTGAGCGAGATGAAGTCCTCGATTGATTTTCTCGAAAAGCATGGTGGGCGAAGCAGGAGAGATCCAGGAGTTGCCGGCAAGCCGCATATCATCGAAAAAATTTTGGCAAATCCTTTAACCAAATTCTTTCTTAAAGAACTGACCAAGCAAAACTTTAACCATGAATGTGCATTAGCCAATATATTTAAAGCCTACATTAACGGGCGACTATCTTTAAATGAGCATATAAAATATCTTTTTCCTTTAATTTTTATCGGCCTCCTCCGCTTATTAGCCAAGGCCGACAAAGATGCGGTGATTAAAGAAATCTTGGGGTATCCGCCGCGGGCACGGGCTTTAATCAACACAGCCCGTAGTATTGGTACTTATGGCTTAACCCGACCGCAAATTTTTTATGCCCCTCTGATGGTCGTATGGAATTTTACGCAAGCTTGCAATTTGCGGTGTCACCATTGTTATCAAGATGCTGGTCGGGCTCTGCCAGATGAACTCAGTCTGTCTGAACAATTGGACATAGTTGAGCAGTTGATAGATTTGGATGTAGCTATTTTAGCCTTTTCAGGAGGAGAACCTCTGCTTTCCCCTAATTTATTACCAGTAGCTCAGCGAGCTCATGCAGGGGGGATGTATGTCACTATAGCTACTAATGGAACTTTACTAACTAAAGAGATGGTGCATAGGCTTGTTGACCATGGCGTGGAATATGTAGAAATTAGTCTGGATAGTGTGCATCCAGAGAAACATAATGCTTTTCGAGGGGTTAATTGTTGGGCAAAGGTAGTGGAAGGAATTCAGAATGCTGTAGCCCAAGAAAGTTTACGGGTAGGGATGGCCACTACTATTACCCGCTCCAATATAGGAGAATTAGAAGATTTGATAGCTTTCGCCAAGGGATTAGGTATAGATTGTTTTAACGCCTTTAACTTTATTCCCACTGGCCGGGGACGAAAGATAGTTGATCAAGATGTTACTCCTGAGCAGAGGGAAGAAATGTTACGAATCCTCTGGCGACATCTGCAAGAAGAAAAAATTGAGATTTGGAGTACAGCTCCGCAATTGGCTAGAGCCTGCTTGATGTATTCTTTGCCCCAGGGAGTTTATGCCACTGGCCATGCGGGACAAGGAGCAGGGGAGGGGGCGCGCACTATCGCCAAATATGTTGGGGGATGTGGCGCTGGGCGTTGTTATTGTGCTGTCCAACCTAATGGTTTAGTCACTCCCTGCGTTTATATTCCTTTAGTTATCGGAAATTTACGCGAAGAAAAGTTTATTAAAATTTGGCAGGATTCTCCGGTTTGCCAAATTCTTCGCGAGCGCGCCCTTTTTTCGCCTAATTGTGGGGTTTGCGCTTACCGGAATTATTGCGGCGGATGTCGAGCCCGGGCTTATGGGTATTTTCAAAACCTACGCGAGGCTGATCCTGGTTGTGTATTCAATCAAGAGAAATGGCTAAAGCTGCAAGAAGAGGAATATGAGGATTATCTTGCCTTAGGCGGAATACAGGCAGGGGTAGGGGCTTCAGGGTACGAGTTTGCCTGCGCTTCTGAGAGGCGAGATGAAGGTAGTTTCTCTTTTGGAGCCAGATCATGAAGTGGAAATTATAAAGCCGCGGTCCATATTAGCGGAGATAAGTTTTATTTATGGCGGCCAATATATTTTGTTCACGCCTAAATTTTTTTAATAAAAGCGATTACTCTCCCAGAGCTCGCCGAGCGCGCAGAGAAAGATATTAATCAAATTATTAAAGAATAAATTTTTCCTCTGCGGTCTCTGCGGTCTCTGCGAGAAATAAATTTTTGACTGGGGCCCTGTAGCGTTGTGTGCTCTGAGTCCTCTGTGGCTTATAACCAAAAAATTCTTTGCGTTCTCTGCGCTCTTGGCGTTGAAAAATTTCCGCATTTGTGGCCGGCCGCATACGGCAAGGGACAAGCCTTTGGCCTACGCCACACTCCGATGCCTAATTCCTTATATAAAAACTTATACCAAAATGGCTAAATGCCGCAGAAGATATTATTTCCAAATTTGCCGCCTTAAAAGATCAAAGATTTCACCTTTCTGCGAACAATTTTCAGAAAAATGAAAATAATGCTTGCAAAATATGAATAAATATTTTATGATGTGAATCTGAGTTCATAATAACGCGCTAAAAAAAGGATGAGCAAAAATTCTATGACTGGCCAAAAAATAGGTAGGCGGGAAAGGGAATTGCTCTTGCGCCGGGAATTGATCTTAAATGCAGCCCTGGAACTATTTTCCCAGAAGGGCTACCACAATGTTTCTATGCAGGAAGTCGCCGAAAAAGCCGAATTTGCCGTGGGCACATTATATAAATTATTTAAAGACAAAGAAGACCTATATAGGGC
>CAZAGD010000156.1:0-4719 GCA_964484485.1 uncultured Syntrophaceae bacterium | reverse complement strand
GCTGTTAGCAATTTCGGGCCTGGGATTGCTCTATAATATTCCCCTTCTTCCCCGGCACCAGGGAAGCTTACTTCGGTACCAAAAATTAAAAGATATCCCGGGCTCAAAAACGATCTTTGTGGCTTTAGCTTGGGGGATGGTTACTTCCCTCCTCCCCCCTTTGGCCCAAGAAGGAACATTACGGCCGGCAGCTTATGTGGCTTTCCTCTTCAGCACTATTTTAGTTTTCGTGCGCACCACTCTTTATGACTTCAAAGATATTCAAGGAGATCTGCTGGTGGGCAAAGAAACGATTCCTATTGTCTTAGGAAGGAGAAAGACACAAATTTTGACCGTTTGTCTTCTTTTCCTGCTGGGAGGAGTATTAATTCTGGCTCCTATTTTGAAATGGACTTCTCCGATTACTTTTTTCTTTCTCATTTCCCTCGCCTATGTGGTAATTTATTATTTCTTATATCGGGAGCAGATTTTGGGGCAGGGATTTTTGTTTGAAGGAGTAGTAGATGGTAGTTTGATCTTCGCCGGATTTTTGGGCTTAATCTGGTTCTTATTAAACTGAATATAAAAATGGCTATAAAGCGCTTATACCTTGATTTTTTCAAATTTTTGGCAGAAATGGAAAAAGGAGACCCTTGGTCTTCATTTCAAGAATTATATCTTAAACCCTATAATGATTTCTTTGCGGCTTATTGGGAAAGGTTTAGCTTCTTTGACCCCAACCAAATAAAGGAGAGAGTGCTCCAAATTAAAGAAGGGGATTATGGTCAGCTTAAAAGTTTAATTCAAGCTAATGATCCTGCTCTATTGGCTGAAGAAACTCTAAAAAAGTGTCAAAATGTTTTGCCCCTTGATCCAGAGCCAGATATATATCTTTTTGTAGGCTTTTTTAGCGCCGATGGCACCACCTTACAAGTCTCTGGGGCACCGGCCATTGCCTTAGGGTTAGAACGCTTTAAAAATTTTCGAGACTTTTCCCTCCTTTTAGCTCATGAATATGGCCATTGTGCCCTTTGGTCTTCTTTACAAGAATTTTTCCCGCAAAAAGAAAAACCTCTTCTATATTCTATAATCAGTGAGGGTCTGGCAGTTTTTTTCAGCGAAACTGTTTTCCCAGAGATACCCCTTCACCGCCACCTCTTCCTTACTCCAGATCGCCTGCGCTGGTGTAAAGAAAACCAAGAAACTCTTTTAGCTTTAGCTGGCGCTGATTTGGCTTTCTCCAAACTTATTCCGATTTTATTTGGCCCTGGGGATGAGAAAGCCGGTCTTCCTCCCCGCGTAGGTTATTTCATTGCCCGGCAAATGTTAGGAAACTGCTTAAGCCATCATGGGGCCGAATATTTCGGGCAAGAGTTCCCCAATTTTAAAAAATTATTCCAAGATTTATTATCTTCCGGAAAATTAAAAATACAAAAGGATTGTCCTTTCTAATGCTTTGGCGAAGTCAACCGCGAATTAATTTAAATTACGAAAAAGAATTGAATCCCCAGCAATTGGCCGTGGTCAAAGCCACGGAAGGCCCTTCCCTAATTATTGCTGGGGCAGGAAGTGGTAAAACCAGAGTGGTAACTTACCGGGTAGCTTACTTAGTTGAATCAGGAGTAGAGCCCCATAAAATCTTACTCCTCACCTTCACGAATAAAGCAGCCCGAGAAATGCTCAGGCGAGTGGAGGAGCTGGTGCCAGGAGCAGCTGAAGCCAGTCAAAGAGTATGGGGAGGCACTTTTCATCACATCGGAAACCGCATCTTGCGCCGCCATGCTCCCTTAGTGGGATTTCAACCAAATTTTTCCATTCTTGACCGCGAAGACGCCCGTAAGTTAATGGAGGCTTGCATCTCCGATTTAAAAATAAAGCCTAAAAAATCGCGTTTCCCTAAAGGGGAAGTGCTGGAAAATATTTTGGGCTTAACCATTAACACTAAAAAAAGCTTAGAAGAAATAATCTTAGATAGATTCCCTTTCTTTGACCCGCTCTTGGGGGAAATCCGTGCTGTAATTCAAAGATATAAACAACGGAAAAAAGAATTGAATGTCATGGATTTTGATGACTTGCTCTACTATTGGGAAGTGCTCCTCCGTGAACATCCTGAAGTACGCACCCGTTATGGGCAGCAGTTCCGGCATATTTTAGTAGATGAATATCAAGATACTAACCTTCTGCAAGCGGACATCCTGGATCTCTTAGCCCGTGACCATCGTAATCTTATGGTCGTCGGGGACGACTCCCAATCTATCTACTCTTTTCGGGGAGCCAATTTCGCCAATATTTTAACTTTCCCTGAGCGCTACCCTGATGCCCGGGTTTATAAATTAGAGATCAACTACCGCTCAACTCCTCAGATTCTCCATCTGGCCAACTTGAGTATCCGCCATAATCGCTATCAATTTCAGAAAAAATTGAAGACGGCCCGGAACTCTGGGCCATTACCGTATTTAGTGTCCACGCCCGGTGTAATGGATCAAGCCTTTTTTGTGGCGCATCAGATAACCGAAGCTCATAAAAAGGGAATACCGTGGGGGGAGATCGCTGTTCTTTACCGAGCGCATTATCACTCCATGGAATTGCAGATGGAATTGACCCGCCGTGGGATTCCTTTTGAGGTTCGTTCAGGCCTGCGTTTCTTCGAGCAAGCTCATATAAAAGATGTCAGCGCTTTTTTGAAGATTATCTGCAACCCCCTCGATGAACTCGCTTGGCGCCGCGTCCTTCTTCTTTATCCGCAAATAGGCAAAAGCACTGCTCAAAAAATCTGGCACTTAGCTTCCTCAGGCATCTTGACTCCCCAAGCAGACTGGGACGCCAAAGAAATCCGCGAAAAAATTCCGCGCCGCGCCTGGGAAACATGGTCTCAATTCAATAAAACTTTATCCCAATTACGAAAAATGCCCCAGACTTCCGGACCGGACAAAATGATCGAATTAATAATTAAGGAAGGTTATGAAGACTACTTAAAGTCAAGATATCCAGACTACGAATCTCGGCTGGATGACTTAAAACAATTGGCATCTTTTGCTCAAAATTATACTTCTTTGCCTGATTTTCTAAGCGAATTAGCTCTGCTCACTTCTTTAGAAGGAGAAATGACCTCTTTGCGTACTGGAGCGGCAGAAGGCAAAGTTACTTTGAGCTCCGTGCATCAGGCTAAAGGATTAGAATGGTCTTGGGTTTTTATCATTTGGCTGGCCGAAGGAAAATTTCCTTCTATACGGAGTATATCGGAAAATGGTGGTGAGGGAGAAGAGGAGGAAAGAAGACTTTTTTATGTAGCCGTGACGCGGGCGCGGGATGAATTATATCTTTGTTATCCCTTGTTTGCCCCGGACCGCGGAGGAAGAGAATTATGGCAGAAACCTTCGCGCTTCATCTCAGAACTTGCGGGAAGGGGATATAAGAAATTGGAAATCGAAGATTTCTTCAACCGGGAATAATCTTGACCCAGACTTTGCGCGAGCGGGGGCCATCAAACTCACAAAAATATACTCCTTGCCAGGTCCCGAGAGCGAGTTTTCCTCCTTCAATAAAAATGGTCTGGGAAGGACCAATCAAAGTGGATTTTATATGGGCGGCGGAATTTCCTTCGGTATGTTGATAAGGACCAGTAAAAGGGATGAGCCGGTTTAGTTCGGCTAAAATATCGTGTTGCACACTGGGGTCAGCGTTTTCATTAATGGCCAAGGCGGCTGTAGTATGGGGAACATAGAGGGTCAACAGACCGCTCTCTATTTTGCTTTCATGGATTATTTTCTGGAGCTGGGAAGTAATATCTACCAGCTCCGTACGGGATTTAGTCCGAATATTTAACTCTTGGAAACGCATAACTTACTCCTAAGCATTTTATTATGGACAATTTAAGCCTTATTTTAGCATCCTCTTCCCCAAGGCGGCAAGAATTGCTGTCCCTTCTGGATATATCTTTAAGGATTGTTCCCAGCGATGTGGAGGAATCTTTTCTAAAAGGGGAACTGCCCGAAGAATATGTTCGCCGGCTGGCCATTACCAAAGCTCAACAAGTAGCGGAAAAGTTTCCTGAATTTTGGGTTTTAGCCGCTGATACAATAGTAGTCATTGAGGGTGAAGTTTTGGGTAAACCTAAAGATGCTGAGGAAGCTGAGTCCATGTTAGAAAAGCTCAGTGGCCGAGAGCATCAAGTAATTACTGGTTACTGTCTTTTGCATATCCACTTAGGACAAAAAAGAGAAAGAATTGTTAGCTCTCTGGTAAAATTTAAAAGACTTTCGGCAGAAGAAATTCGTTGGTATATTAATACGGGTGAGCCCTTTGATAAAGCTGGGGGGTATGCGGTGCAAGGTAAGGCGGCCTTTATGATTAAAGAAATTAAAGGTTCTTATACAAATGTGGTAGGCTTGCCCCTTTGCGAGGTGATCGAGGATTTGCAAGAGTTAGGAGTGATTAATTTTACCAAAGGGACGAAAAATTCCCCTCTTTTATAAAGAGGAGGTGGGAGAGATTAGTTTCGCCTCTTTTCTAAGAGACTGTGTCAAAATGGGGAGAAAGGGCCGGAGGCGGGCCAGAGGCAGGCATTCATTCAGAATCATGAGGCAGTGGCTTTTCCATAGGTGTGGGCGGATTTAGAAGCTTTATCATCTTGCTCAGTTTAACTATCCGCCCGCCCTTTGCGGAAAATCGTTGGTCAATTTTGAACAACTTCTTCTCCCGCCGATGCTTCTTCATTCATGCCCGCCTCTGGCCCGCCTC
>CAZAGD010000155.1:0-2603 GCA_964484485.1 uncultured Syntrophaceae bacterium | reverse complement strand
CTATCAGCTGAATTGCTAAAATGAAAATGATTCAATTATCTCAATGTTTTTGGGGATAGGGGCAATGAGGAATCGCTCAATATATCCTAAAGATTGAAAAAAAGAGATTTTGGCATAGCGAAGAAAGGAGAACTTGATGGCGCAGTTTTCATTGAGTCCCACTGGTGAAAAATTTAAATTACCAGAAGCAGATGATTACCAAAAGGAATTTTTAAGATTGCAAGAATTGGTTAAAGAACAGAAAGCGCTGGGGCGTGAAATTGTTGTAGTTATGGGTTTGGGATTTGTTGGAGCGGTGATGGCTGGAGTAGTAGCTGATACCGTAAATAAAAATGGAGAACCCATAAAATTTGTTATCGGCATGCAACGGCCGAGCACACGCAGTTTTTGGAAAATACCGTGGATTAATCGGGGGATTTCTCCAGTTAGTTCAGAAGACCCTGAGGTTGCCACATTAATCCATCGGTGTGTGAATGAAAAGAAGACGCTTACCGCCACTTACACCTATGAAGCTCTAAAATTTGCCGATGTCGTGGTGGTTGATATTCAATGTGATTATCTTAAAGAATCTTTGGGAAATGTGCGTAATGGGCGAGCTGATATGGAAGCTCTTGAAGAATCAATTGAAATTATGGCTGAACATGTTCCTCCAGAAGCGCTAATTTTAATTGAAACAACGGTGGCTCCTGGAACAACGGAGCAAATAGCATATCCGATTATTAAAAAAGCTTTTCGAAGAAGAGGGATAAATAGTGACCCTCTTTTGGCCCATAGCTTTGAACGGGTCATGCCTGGAAGAAATTACGTGGCCAGTATACGCGAATTTTGGAGAGTTTGTAGTGGGGTCAATCAAGAAGCCAAGCAGCGGGTGGTTAAATTTTTAAATGAGATTATAAATACGGAAAAGTATCCCTTGACCGTGCTCGATCGGCCTATTGAATCGGAGACGGCCAAAATAGTGGAGAATAGCTTTCGGGCAACTATTTTGGCTTTTTTAGATGAGTGGAGCATTTTTGCGGAGAGGAACGGAGTAGATTTAATAAAAGTGATCGAGGCTATAAAAGTTCGCCCTACCCATAACAACATTATTTTTCCAGGTCCTGGAATTGGTGGATATTGCCTGCCTAAGGATGGCGGTCTAGGTATATGGGCTTATCAGCATATTCATGGATGGGAAGATGATATTTTTAAAATTACACCGTTAGCTATAGATATAAATGATACGCGAGCTTTACATGTGGCTCAGCTTACCAGGGATGCGTTGCGTAATATGGGCAGACCTATTGCGGCAGCCGAGATACTTCTTCTTGGGGCTTCTTATAAAGAAGATGTAGGGGACACGCGTTATAGTGGATCCGAACTAATTGTGCGGCGCCTCACAGAAATGGGTGCAGATATGCGGGTTCATGATCCATATGTTTTGCGCTGGTGGGAGTTTGAGAAACAAGATGAATATCCCGGATCTTCCCGGAGCTTAAAAAGATTTTTCCGCGGCCAAGAGAAATTAAAGGAATTATGCGTAGAGCAAGACTTAAAAAAAGCCCTTTCCGGGATAGATGCTCTTATTTTTGCTGTTCGGCACAAACATTATTTAAATCTTGATCCTGATGAAGTAGTTAAAGATGCAGGTGGACCGATTGCGGTAATAGATTGCTTCGGCATTCTGGACGACGCCAAGATCCGCAGGTATTTTGAGTTAGAATGTGAAGTTAAAGGATTGGGAAGGGGGCATGTAAAGAGGATAAAAGATGAAGTGCGGCAAAGAAGAAGCGAAGATTGAATGGGACGCAGATGAAAAAGTTTTGCGGTTTAGAAGTGCTGCAGTGCTGCGGTATAAAGAAAAGAGGCAAAACGCAGAGCGCATAGCGCTAAGCGCAAAGCGTGGAAGATTGCTGCAGTGCGACTGGAAAAAATCGTGAGAGAGAAAGAAGAAAAAGTTTGAAGTTTAAGGACCGAATTCCAAAATTCAAGGTTCGAGGTTTTACGTTCAAGGTTTAGTGTTTATTCTTGAGTGTCAATTGTTAAGATGATCTTGGGCTTAATTCGAAAGCTTTAAGACAAAGCGGCGCCTATTTATTGTTTTATGGTTATTCTTTCATACATAGCCAGCATATTTAGTTTATTTTTAGCCATTTTTATTCTATATCGGGATTGGCGGTCATTTGTCCACCGCCTATTTGCCATGGGAATGGTTGCCTTGGGTTTTGAAGCTGGATTTGAGAGCCTAATCTTAAATTCGGCTAGACCTGAACAGATCATGAGGTGGTATTATTTTAAAACAGTTGCTTCTTCTTTCTTGCCCGGAATATGGCTGACATTTTCTCTATCTTTGGGGCAAGAAAATTATAAGGAAAACATAATTAAGTGGCGCTGGGGCCTGCTAACTATATTTTTGATTCCAATAATTTTAGCTACTTTTTTTAGCCCCACTTCTTTAGTCAATAACGAAGGCTTTTTAAAAATATCCAGCGGATTATTGCCTATAAGCTGGGCCGGGAAGTTATTTCATGCGCTTTTTTTAATTAGTGCGGTGTTAATTTTAGCATGCTTAGAAAGGACTTTTAGAGCCACCTCTGGTGCCATGCGCTGGCAGGTAAAATTTA
>CAZAGD010000154.1:0-29594 GCA_964484485.1 uncultured Syntrophaceae bacterium | reverse complement strand
ATTATTCTTTTCAGCCGGCGCATGCCTTTGATCCCTCTGGGCTGCTTCCAGCCGGGGTGAGAATCGGCAATAGCTTAACCATCACTTTCAATTCTTATGGGGAACCGATTAACGGCGGGGGAAGTTCTTTAACTATTGTTGGTCCGGGAGAAACAAAAAGGATAACGGTCTTACTTTATACGGGCAAAGTAAATATATCTTGATGCCTAAGAAAAACCAAGAAGGTTTTACACTCATAGAAATTATCATCCTGATCATCTTGGCCGGAATCTTGCTACCCGCCATAGTCGTTCCTTTTATGGCGGGAATTAAAGGGAGCAGTGAACCGGAGATGGCGACGAAAGCAATGTATTTAGCCCAACAGAAAATAGAAGAATTTTTAAAATATGCTTATGACCAACCTGCTTTGGCTCCCGTGGCCCTAACTCCTTATACGCCTACGGATTTACCAGATTATCGTTGGCAGTGGTCCATCGCCCTGGTGGATAGTAATTTTAATTTAGTGGGCGTTGATCTGGGATATAAAAGAATTTTAGTGCGTGTTCAAGATCCAGAGCGCAGGACGTATGAAATATGGGCGGTGGTTACTAATTTCCCCTAAAGGAAGGAGACATGCAGATTAAATCTGGCCGCGGTTTTACTTTAATAGAAGTGATCATGGTCATCGTCATCCTGGCCACTATAGCTGGTTTAAGCATTTATTTTTTAGTGGATAGTGTCAGATTATACTCTTTTACGGTCAACCAAAAGGCCCTCAGTGAGGAAGCCAGAATAGCCTTAGAGAGAATTTGTCGAGATTTACGGGATGCCCAGATTATTTCTTC
This sequence comes from uncultured Syntrophaceae bacterium, assembly GCA_964484485.1. Taxonomy (GTDB): domain Bacteria; phylum Desulfobacterota; class SM23-61; order SM23-61; family SM23-61; genus CAZAGD01. Next base: position 28,770 of record CAZAGD010000154.1, on the reverse strand, counting down.
CCCAGCGGCCGGAAGTAGTGGCCAAACACTTTCTTTTACCCGCACATACGCTACGGCGGGAGATGTAGCCAATGAGCATATTACTTATCGGCAGACCGGTTCCATTTTAGAAAAAGTGAAAACTTCTCCAGCCATAATTAGCCCATTGGCGGAAAATGTGGCCACTTTTTCCGTGAGCCGAGAGGCGGCCAGCGCAGAAATTAAAATAGTCCTCACCCTGGCGCGCAGCAATGGGGAACGGGTAACTTTACAGACTAAAGTTTATCCTCGAAACTTACCGGCGGCTAATGTATACAAGAACTTCTTAGCTAATTGGCAGGAGAGGTAGTTTTTATGGGCGGAAGGTTTTTCGTAGAAGAAAAAGGAATTTCTCTCCTTTTCTTGATCATGGCCTTGCTGCTTTTGACTACCTTGGCCTATGTGCTTTCTTATTTAATGCCCATGAAACATAAAAGTGTGATTTTTCCTCTCCACTCCCTGCCGGCCTTAGCTTTAGCCCAGTCCGGATTAGAATACGGTCTTAGGTACAGTGCTGACCAGGGCTGGCGAACTCGCCTGGATCTAGAGCGGTTGAATAATGCTCAGGTTTGCCAGCGTAATCTGGGGAGGGGGCGCTTCTTTATCCAGTATCATACCGCTACGGATACATTATCCTCCACGGGAGAAATTACTAACTCTTTCGTCCGCCGAGTGGTTTATTTAAATAATTTTTCCAGCTTTTTGCGCCTTATTTTTGCGCCCGCCTCACCACTTCCCTGTTGGGCTACGGAAACCCGACAAGCCCGGTTTTTTATCCAGAATGTGCGTAATGAAATGGTGATCTTAACTGCCTTTGCTGCCTCATGGAACCAGATTCCGCCCACGCGCCATATTATCCGCTTAGATATGGAGGGGGTGCCCAAGTTTGCTGGTAATTATCAAAATGGTCGGCCGGCAGAAAGTTTCAATAGGGGTGGTGGACACCAGACCATCCTGCCGGGCGCGGTTATTCCAGTCGTTATTGAATGGAATAACAATGTCCTTAATGGAACGAATATCTTAATTTCTTTTTATACTCCGGCGGGGAAAAGCTATGCTTTTAATTTAGATGCTGATGGCGATGGCTTGCCCACATGTTAAATTTTTTAACTTATGATAATTAAACCCGCGTACGTCTCTTTCTTCCTTTGATAAGGATGAAATGAGCATGAGGGGGATGTATAAAAGGACAAAGACATGGCCCATAATCTCATAGGTGTTGATCTGGGTAGTCAAACAGTTAAGTTGGTGGCTTTCCAAGTAGGCGAGAGGGGGCCTCTGCTTACTCATCTAGCCATCAAGGCTATTCCATGGGAAGAGGAGAAGGATTTAAGTTTCAGCAAGGAAGTACTGAAAGCTATCTTCCACGAAACAGATCTAAAGCCCCAAAAAGTTAGGTTGGTTTGTTCAGGAACTGGAATGCATATCCGCCGGCTTTCCCTTCCGGCTATGCCCGAAGAAGAATTGAAAGAAGCTGTCCGCTGGGAGTTAAAAAGCCAGATTCCCCAGCCCATAGAAGCGATGGAAGTACGTTTCCATATTTTAGGGGAAAAGCGAGAAGAAGGGAGAGCGCCCCGATTAGATTTAATTGCCGTGGCCTGCCCGCAGAGTACGCTTGAGCGCCTTTTGTCTATAGCGGAAAAAGCAGAGATTAAGCCAGCTCATCTCGATGTCGCCCCCTTTGCCCTTTGGAACTTAATTTTATCTGGCCAAGAAAATGCGCAAGCAGAAGATTTAGCTATTCTGGATATGGGTGCCGAAAAAACAGGGATCTATATTTGGCAAAAAGGAGTTTTGCAATTTAGTAGAGAAATCATTCCGGGTGGGGCAGACTTCACCCGGGCTATTCGGGAAGGTCTCGACCCCGGAGAAAACCCCCACCTGCTCTTAACCCGAGCGGAAAAAATAAAACAAATAATTGGCATACCAGTTCAAGGACCATTTCCCCATATTCCTGGTGAATCTATCAGTATAGCAAAGCTAACCTTTTTATTGCGGCCCGTTTTGGAGAGGTTGGTAGGAGAAATTTCGCGCTCCTTAGAATATTTTCGGGCCGAGATAAGCGGCAAAAACATAGATCGCCTTCTCCTCTGCGGAGGAGGAGCCAACATGAAGAATATAGCCCTTTATTTAAGTCAAGAACTCCGTCTGCCTGTAGAAAGATTTAACCCTTGGAAGTTTCTGCCATTTGATTCTCAAAAGATCGACGCCCAAACCCTGGAAAAATTAGGACCCCAATTAGCCTTAGCTGCCGGAGTGGCCTTACCGCCAATTAAAGAAATAAATTTTCTACCCGAAAAAAAATCTTTAGTTTCCCGGATGCGCCAGGGAAGTATACCATATTATTTGGGTTCTTCTTTAGCCGCCGCCATTTTTGCTTTTTTGATCTGGGGCGGGCAAGCGGATTTAGCTCGCTTACAAAAAGAATATGAACAGAAGATCGTTCAGTTACAAGACTTGGAGAGGCTCCCGCTCACCCTTTCTTCTTTAAAAGAAAAAGAGAAACAAATGAAACAAAATTTATTATTCCTCTCCTCGGCCCAACTTAGGCCATTTTCCCAGCGGGAGATTTTGGCCGAGATGCGCAGCTTAATTCCGGCTAACGTGACCATAACCCAATTAAGTGTGGTGCCCAAAGGATTAATTGCCCAAAAAGGAAGTTTACCTAGCGCGGGTGACCAAGAGTTACAGATTTTGGGCGTGACTTTTGGCCAAAATGCTGAATGTTTAAGTGCTTTAGCCCAACTGTTAGAGCGCTTAGAGAAATCCTCTTTATTTCGGAATGTAAAATTAGTTTCTGCTGGAGAAAATAAACAATTTACTGCGCCAGCCATGCATTTTGAAATAGTTAGTGATCTTGATTTGGAAAGGCAGAGCAGGCAGTAAAGGTTAGAGAAAATGGTCCTCAGAAATCGTGAAAAAATAATGATTTTTTTAGCCATCCTGGCGGCGGCTATTTGGGCTTTTGATCATTTCTATTATATGCCGCAAAAAAAGAAAATCTTGGAATTAAAAGCTGAGCTAGCCGCCGTCGACTCAAAACTTACCCAAGCCATGGCTTTCCGTCAGGGAGTGGAAACCACGGAGCGAGAGATTGGCCGCCTGGAAAAAGAGATGCAAGTTTATCGCGCGCGTCTGCTGCGGGGGGAAGAATTGCGCACTTTTTTAAAACAATTGGCTAAAGATAGTGAGCAATTGCGCATAAAAATAATTTCTCTCTCTCCGCAAGAAGCAAAATTGCCTGAGGAGGTTGAGCCCAAAGGGAAAACTGGTGAGTATAAGAAAGTAATCGTGCGCATGATCATGTGGGCAACTTATCCAAGCCTGGAAAGATTTATAGGTAATATTGAACTTTTGCCTTTTTTAATATCTGTGGATCAACTAAAGATTGAACGTAAAGAAGAAAAGTATCCAAATTTGCTGGTAACCTTGGAAATGGGCGTGCAGATTTACGATAAAAAATAGGGGAATAAGGCAACTACTGTCGTTATATTAAGGAAAAAGTTGTTCTACTTTTAGACCAGAAGGAAATTTAATGAAAAAATATTTGTTAATCATGATCACAATTTTTGGTTTTAATGTAGGGGAAATGGGCATCATTAATAAAGATTATGCCCAAGTTTATGGACAATCCCAGATGGGAAAAAGGCCTTCCTTACTGGAAAAGGGGAGGGATCCTTTCGGCTTGCCGCCGGGGGTTAAACTCCTTTCGGCAACAGGAGAAGAAAAACAAATTAAAAAAGAGGAAAAAAAGGAGGATCTAAGTAAGTTGGCCGAGACTGACTTTGTTTCTGACCAACGACCAGAAGCGGAACCTTCTGCGCCCGCTTTAGTTTTAAAGGCCATTTTAATTAGTGATCGGATTCGTCTGGCCGCCATAGGAGAGAGACTCGTTACGGAAGGAGCAGTAATCGGCGAAGAAAGGGTTTTAGAGATAAAACCTGATCGGGTAATCCTCGGCCAAGGACCAAAGAAGAGAACACTTTATTTACCGCAAAGCCCAGTACCTTTAATAGTGGAGGATAGATGAAGGGAAAAAGAAAAATAGATAAGAATTTTTTAGGAATATTTTTAAGTGCCTGCTTAATTCTGGGGGGATGTGCTACTGCTCCCTCTAAAGAAAGGATGAAGTTGCCCCCCCGGGAAAAAGAAATGGCTGAACCTAAGCCTTCTATGCGCGAGCCGTTGCGCGAAATAATTCTACCCCAGAGGGAAGAAGTGAAAAAGATTCCCGAGAAAAGATTTTCCCTAAGTGCGCGCGAGGCAAATGTCCAGGATGTGCTTTTGGCTTTTTCCCGAGAAAGCGATATGAACATTATTATCGACCCCGAATTAAAAGGAAAAGTAACCGTAGATTTGAAAGGGGTAACCATAGCCGAAGCTCTGGAAGCAGTCCTTTCTCCTTTAGGATGGACTTTTCAGTTTGAGGATAGATTCATCCGGATTCAAAAATTGAAGATGGAAAGCCGGCTCTTTACTTTAAATTACATAGCCACGAAAAGGAGCGGCAAACGAGAAATCTATGCCAGCACGGGGGGAGGATTACAAACAGCAGCAGTCCCTGGAGCCCAAGCCTCAGTGACTCCGGGGAGCACGCGCACTGGCTATAGCGATTTAGTCAGTGTGGATGAAGTAGATATGTGGAAAGAGATCCAAAAAGGCTTAGAAACAATCATTTTTGGGGCACCAGAGGAAAAAGAAGAAACACCCGAACCTGGAAAAGGGGTTTGGACCCGAGTGGATAGCCAAGGGAAAAAATTGATCGTGCATCGGTCGAGCGGCGTTATCTGGGTCACCGATTATCCAGCCAATTTAAACCGCGTAGCCGCCTTTTTAGAAAAGATAGAAGGATCCTCCCAGAGACAGGTAACCATTCAAGCGAAGATAATGGAAGTGATTCTGGCCGACGAACATAGAGAGGGAATTAATTGGAAAGTCATCCAAGGTCTACCGCGCGCTCTTAATTTAGCCTGGGGCCTTACCGATCAGACCGGGACAATTGGTTATCCGGGGGGGCCTCTGGGTTACCTTTCTGAATCTGGACCAGCTACCGTAGCTGCTCCAGGAGGGTCTTTCCGAGTTAACCCCTTGGGCGGCATATTTGCTATAGGGGCTGCGGCGGGGGAAGTAGTTCTCTCCGATATAATTTCGGCCATTGCCGAACAAGGAGATGTAAAAGTTCTTTCCAGCCCCACTATATCTACCCTCAATAACCAAAAAGCCATAATTCGGGTAGGTAATCAAGACGTCTTCTTTATTACGGGAGCAGTGGCCACCCAGACTACCGTGACGCAAATCATCCAACCCATGACTATCGACATTGGGATTATTCTCGATGTGACTCCCCAAATCTCGGAGGATGGGACAATCATCATGAATATCCATCCCAGCATTACCGAGAAAACAGGGGAAAAAGTAACTCCCGATGGGAAAACTACTTTCCCTCTGCTCAGTGTGCGCGAAACAGATACGACCGTGCGGGTAAAAGATGGACAAACGATTATCATTGCTGGCCTGATGCAGGAGAAGAAAGAAGAGACTTATATAGGTGTCCCCGGTTTGCAATCAATTCCTCTTTTGGGCGCTCTCTTTCGTTACAAAACTGAGCGGAAGAGAAATTCCGAGCTGGTCATCATGATTACCCCCACTATTCAAGTGGGGAAAAAGGCCGAGGACCTAAGTTCCCAGTGAGGGCGATCATGTATCAAGAATTTTTTGGGCTAAAAGAGAACCCCTTTTCCCTAACTCCTGATCCGCAGTACTTTTACTTAAGTAGTAGCCACTTAACCGCAGTAGAATCTCTTCTGTTTGGCATCCAAAGGAAAATGGGTTTCATGGTGGTGACTGGTGACATCGGCACGGGCAAGACAACTCTCTGTCGAGTTCTCTTGGAAAGGTTAGCCGGAGAGAAGATAAAGACGGCCTTACTTTTTAACCCCTGCCTCTCGGAAGAAGAATTGTGGGCCGCCATTCTGAAAGATTTTGGACTACCTTGCCAGAATTTATCCCGGAAGGAGATGATAGATTCTTTATACGAATTTTTGCTTGTTCTTCTCAGTCGGGGTGAGAATGCTGTCCTTATTATAGATGAAGCACAGAATCTTTCCACTCCTTTACTGGAGCAAATTCGCTTGCTCTCTAATTTGGAGACCGCCAAAGAAAAGATCCTGCAGATCATTTTATTTGGGCAATTGGAACTTAATGAAAAATTAAATGCCCCTGATCTAAGACAGCTGCATCAACGCCTGGCGCTTCGCCTGCAGCTCTATCCTCTTTCTTATAAAGAAATGGAGAACTATATTTACCAAAGATTAATCATCGCCGGCGGGCGCGGGAATATATATTTTTCTAAATCAGCCTTCCGGGAGATATTCCGTTTTTCTAAGGGAGTACCCCGACTGATTAATCTCCTCTGTGATCGGGCTTTATTAGCCGCCTTTGTGGCCCAGACGAACCACATTGATCGGGCAATTGTCCAGAAAGGAGAAAGAAGCCTTTTAGGCAAGGAGAAGCCGAATAGAATTTGGGCGCGTCGACCTTATACTTTGTGGATAATCTTTGTTTGCCTATTAGGGGGATTAATTATGGGCAGTGCTTTGCTGCCGCAGTGGAAGAGCTTGGTTAATTTAGCCATGGAGAAAGTTGGCTCCAAAACCATTTTAGGGACAGGTCAATAGACATAACTCCAAGGGAGGAAGGGAAGTCAAATGAGCTTAATAATGGAAGCCATCAAAAAAGCCCAACAAAGGCGCTGGCGAGATAACCAAGAAAATTCCTGGCCAAGAGGAGTATTAAACCCTGGAATTTCTTTTGGAAAAAAACGGGGGAGATGGGGGGTTCTGCTTGTTCTTTTTTCAGGCGGCCTATTTAGCGCGCTAATTTTTGGGGCGACAAATTATTCCTTATTTTCTTCATCCCTTTTTACCCCCGCCGATATAATTAAAAAAGAAGCTCCTGTTCCCCTCCGAAGCCAAGCCGAAGAAATCCACCTCGCCGAAAAAAATTCAGTCCCTGGAGTAAGAGAAGAAAATTTACCTTGGCCACCCTCGGCCAAACCCCCAAAAGCGGAGGCAGAACGACCGCTTCTTCCTTTAACTTTGGTGGCTATAACTGAACCTGCCCGGCCGCAAGAGGTCTTGGCGGAAAAAGAATTTTTCCCGCAGAAAGCAGAAGAAAAATCTGAGGTTAAAGATGGGCGGGCGAAAATGAGCACGATAATTGCCAAGAAAGGAGAAGAAGATCAGAAGATTGAAAAGGTTATGCCGGAGAGACATGAAAAGCCTTTATCACCATCTACCCCAGAAGTACCTGCGCCAGAAATACCAGAAATAAAGGTGGAAAAATTAAGCGGGGAGATTAAATCGTCCCCGGAGGCGGTTAAAAATTTTAATGCTGGAGTCAATTTTTATCAGCAGAGGAATCTGCTCCAAGCGATGCACGCCTATAAAAAAGCTTTGCAATATGATCCCCAATTTGGGGAGGCCTATAATAATTTGGCGCTTATTTATCAAGAAATTGGCGATTTAGATCAAGCCCGAGAAACTTTGCAAAGAGCCACAGAAATAAATCCGCATTATGAAAAAGCTTGGAACAATTTAGGGATAATCCTTCTTTTGCAAAACCGCTATGGCGAAGCTAAAGAGGTATTTAAAAAAGTCTTGCTTCTCAATCCCCAGCATGTGGAAAGCTATCTCCATTTAGGGGTGCTTTATCGAAAAGAAGGAGAAATAAGAAAAGCGGCAGAGTATTACCAAAAAGCCCTGCAGATTAATCCTCTAAGAGGAGAAGTTCATTATAATTTGGCTATAATTTTAGAAGAATTGAACGATATTCCGCAGGCTATTAGCCATTACCGGTCTTTCTTGCATCTGGCGGCTAAAGATTATCCTGGGTTAGCTGCCGAAGTAACTCGGCATATAAATAGATTAGGAAAAGAACAAAAAGGACGATAAGGAAAATAGGCAAAGGAAAAGGAAGGGTGAAAGGAATTAAGCCAAAGGAGCGGATGAAACAAAGGTAAGTGAGGACTAAAAATGCCGGCAGAGAAAAAAAGTTTAGGGGATTTTTTGGTAGCTCAAGGCGTGATCACCAGAGAGCAACTTCATAAAGTCATAGAGGAGCAGAGGCGGACTGGAGAAAGGTTGGAACAGGTCATTGTCCGCCTGCAGTTTGCCGCGGAGGAATTAGTATTTCAGAACATGGCGGATTATTTCAGCTTACCTTTTATTGATTTGAACACCTATCAAATTGATGAAAAAGTGATAAAAATTATCCCAGAAGAAATGGCGCGCCGCCATAATTTAATGCCGCTCTTTAAAATCGGCAACACCCTTACCGTAGCCATGGCCAATCCTTTAGATATTTATGCGTTGGATGAAGTGCGCGCCAAAACCAATTGTGATGTAGAAATTGCCTTGAGCACCAAAGAAAAAATTAAGCGGGCTATCGATCAATATTATGGAATTACAGCCGCTTCTCTGGAGGGTACTCTGGAAGAATTTGTCCAGAGTCGGGAGAAGGAAACCCCGCCGCAACTGATTGAATACCGGAAGACTTATGACTTGGCTCCGAAAGAAATATTCAGTGGACCGATGGAGGAGGCCCCGGCCTCCCGCATCTTTGATGCCATCATGTTGCAAGCTATTCGGGATCGAGCCAGCGACATTCATTTGGAGCCCGAAGAAAAAATGCTGCGGGTGCGTTTTCGCATCGATGGTCTGCTATATGAATTTTCTACTTTAGCAAAGCAAATCCATGCCCCGCTGACTTCGTCTATTAAAATTTTAGCCGAGATGGACATTGCCGAAACCAGACTACCTCAGGATGGCAGCTTCAATGTAAAAATAGAAGAGCGGAGCTTTGAAATTAGGGTATCCACTTTTCCCACTATTTATGGGGAAAATGTGGTTCTGCGCATTTTGGACCAAAGTACGCCTTTGCGAAAATTAGAGGATTTGGGTTTTACCCCGGAGATGCTGGCCAGCTATAAACAATTAATTGCCAGTTCACACGGTATGATCCTGGTTACTGGGCCCACGGGCAGTGGTAAAACCTCCACTCTCTATGCCTCCTTGAATATGATCAATTCCTTGGAAAAAAACATTATTACCATAGAGGATCCCGTGGAATACCGCCTAAAATTAGTGCGGCAGACACAAGTAAACCCCAAAGCGGGCATTACCTTCGCTACCGGACTCCGTTCTATCTTGCGGCAAGATCCGGATGTGATTATGGTAGGGGAGATTCGAGACTTGGAAACGGCCGAGATAGCCATTCAAGCAGCCCTTACTGGGCATTTGGTTTTCAGTACGCTTCATACCAATGATGCTCCAGAAGCCATTACGCGTCTGACGGATATCGGCGTGGAACCCTACCTTATTTCTTCGGCCGTGATCGGGGTTTTGGCCCAGCGCTTGGTGCGCACCATCTGTCCGGAATGCAAAGCAGTTAGGCCTTTTAATCCATTATTAGAACCAGATTTAAAAGAAGTTTATCAACAATATTTTCCCGGGCCCATAAAGGAAATGACTCTTTATCAAGGCAAAGGTTGCAAGAACTGTAAACAGACCGGTTATTGGGGGAGATTGGGTATTTTTGAACTTTTACAAATAAATGAGCAGATTAAGGAATTGATTGGGGCCAAGGCCTCAACCCAACAAATTCGGCAGATGGCCCGGGAGACCATGGGGATGGCCACTTTAAGAGAGGATGGTCTCCTGAAAGCTTTACAAGGGCTCACTACCTTAGAGGAAGTGAATCGCGTGGCCGGGCGTTCACGAGGGGTTTAAAGAAAAAGTAGATGAAAATTGCTGCCCCCCAAAGCAGCGATAAACAAAGGCCCACTTTAAAACTAAAAGGTTCATAAGAGAAAGTAATTTCGTAGGCACCGGCCCGCAAGGGCAGCGCCCGAAAATTGTAATTAGCCCGCAAAATCTTGGCGGAAAAATTTCTGGCCGCCGGAGCAGCACTCGCTCCAGTAGGTCGAATAAAAGCCTTCCAGCCGGGGAAATAAGTATCACTAAGAACTAACAATGAGTCGTGTGCACAGCTCACGCTCAGGACTAATTGGTTATTCCTTTCTTGAATTAAAGTCATTTTGTTTTCAGCAGAATTAAGGGCAGACCCGGAAGGGACTGGATTTTCGGCCCATAAAGGTTCCTCTTCTAAGATAACCATTTGGGCAGGATGGAAATTTTTATCCCTTAGAGTTGGAATTATATCTTTTTCGGGCAAGATTTTATACTTTTTCACGAACCAAGCTCGGGGAAGGTAATGGCGTAAGCGGTAAAGTTTTACCGTATCCTTTTTAAGCAATTCTTCTTCTTTTCCTGGAAGCCCTTTTATCTCCGCATAGAGGAGTTCGAAATTTTCATCTTCAATGGGCCCGGTAGAAATTACATATTTTACTCCGTAAAGATACAGCAGATTAGTGGCCGTCAAGGAAGGGGAGGTTATAAATGCTTTATAAAGATCATCTCCTCTTTTTATAGCTAAAACTTCTATTCCCCAAATATGGGGGATTTTATGAATTAAGAACATAGAAGAAAGGTGTTTTTCTTGTAAAAATTTTAGAGGAGTAGGATGGGGGATTAAAAGAGGAGAATCCAAAGAAGCAGTCCGGGGGGTAGTAAAGGTCCTATAAAATCCGTTGTCGGCAGAAATTATTTCCATAATTCGTGTTTTTTGGAAAAATTCTTTAGTTTTTTCTTTGCCAAAAAAACCCATATGGCCAAATAGATCAAAAATAAAGAAGAGCACCAAGAGAGCGGAAAGCCATTTGGGCCACATCCATTCTTGGCCAAAGCGGAAAATGAGCAAGAAGATGGTCAAATAGAAGAAGAGTCTTTGCGTATTCTTAATATTTACTAAAAGAAGAGTAGTGTTAGAAGAGGCCAATCCTACTTGCTGGAAAAATTGGCTCATCATTTTTTCCCCGCCAACTGTAAAGAGGAGTAGAGATCCGCAAATAAGGGCGGCGGTAGTTAGAAAATATTTTATCTTCTTATGATCAGCTACAGAGGCATAAGTTAGCAACTTTTCCAGACCCAAGCCGGCGGTAATGGCTAAGACCAGAAAAAAAATATAAAGAAATTTTACCGGATAACGTAGGCCCGAGAAGAAGGGCAGATACTTGAATACCAAGGGATAAAAGGGATTAAAGTGTCCCAAGGCCAGGAAGAAGGAAAGAAAAATTAAAACAAGATAATACCGACGTTCGTGGCTGAGTAGAAAATAGAAGACAGAAAGTAGAAAAGGAAGTCCGCCCACGTATAAAGTTTTTAGCCAACATTGGGATGTCCAATATTTTTGGGCATCAAGGAAATAACCATAGGCATCAGGCAAAAAGAAGAGTAAAAAGTCACGGGGAGCAAAGCTCCAAATGGTTGCTTCGGCAAAAGATATTCCCTGCCCTCGGATAGAGTGACCATAAAGCTCCAAAAAAGGTAGAAGTTGGGCAGCCGAAAACAAGATAAAAATCAGGGAAGTAATAATAAAAATTTTGCTCCTTTTCCATATTTTTAGCCATAAGTTTTCTGGAGGCAATTTTAGGGCCAGAGGAAAAAAAAGCATTAGCCAAAGAATAAGAAAATTGCCGTAAACAATCTCTACCCCGCCGCCAAAGAAAGATATGGCCATAAATAATCCTGTTATAATTTCATTCTTTAAACCCGGGGCAGCTAATGCTCTTCTAAAAAAGATTATGATTAATGGAGTCCAAACAATAGAAAGAAGAGAATTAAGTAAAGAGTGGATAGACAAAAGGTAACCGCTGAGCATGAAGGTAATGCCCGCCGTCAAGGCGCTGCTCCATCTTGCTCTGAGCTCGCGCAAGAGTAAATAAGTGAAAAAGCCGCCCAAGAAAAAATGCAGAATAATTATCATGTTGAAAGCTAAGTCGAAAGGTAGCAAAAAAAAGAGCAGATTTAGCGGGTAAAGAAGAGCATGTTGGGGGTTAGCAAAGAAGGGGTGACCGGTGAATTGATAAGGATTCCATAAAGGAAAGTCACCATTTTTAATGCTCTCCACCCCAAAAAAGCGGGGCGGGATAAAATAGGGGCCTAAGTCTCTCTCGCTTAAGATAAAGCGGTCAGAAAAAAGGTCGGAAAAAAAAAGGAGAATAGAGAAAAAAAAGACCAAACCGGCTAAAAAATTTGCCGATTTGGCCTTCTTGGAGATAAGCCTTTTTATCTTTCCTCTACCGGGGTGTAGATTAACTTCTTTACTGGCCTCCCCCATTTTACCAGGTGGCCGTAGCCGCATAGATGGTGCCATAAGTAGTGGGCACATTAGGGGTGGGGCTCAAAGTAAAAGTATAAACGCGACCACCCACCGTCATGGTAAAAATATTGGCCGCCGCTGTCCAGGTAAATCCTTTTAGTTCCCCCACGTTGGTGGCTATAGTAAGCATATTATAAGTACCTGTTGTGCCGCCAATGAGGCGTTGGCTGAAAAGCAAGGCGTTCTGGCTGCGCAAGGCCCCCAAAACTCCTCGGGCTGTACCATCAGCAGCTTGGCCAGTGAGATCAATATAGCGCGGAATTGCTACGGCGGCTAAAATGCCAATGATGACGATAATAACGATGAGTTCAATCAAGGTAAACCCATGTTCCCGTTTCTGCATGCTTCCTCCTTTCTTTCCATATTATCCGGCCACTAATATGCAGGTTATTATTAATATTAGAATTAATTAAAGTAGATTTGTCAAGTTTTTTCCTTAAGTAAGGTCACCTGCAGCTGGGACAAATTTAGTAGAAACAAAGCCGGGTTGATGGTATATTTTTATTATAGAGTTTTAGAGGGCAAGATGTCCATAGCAGGTAATAGAGTAGGTCCAGTGGAATTTCTCGGTAGCTGGATAATCAATAAATTCCGCTATTATTCAGATCTTTCCACGCTTCTATTTCTTTCTTTTAAAGAGTTAATTTCCGAAAGGAAAAAGGGATTTTCCTTAATTTGGGAGATAACTTTACGCCAAATCTATTTCACTGGTGTCCAGGCTCTTAAAGTAACGGCATTCGTTTCTTTAGCTTTAGGAACTCTCGTAATTGTGGAAGCAGGCAGCCAAATGGATCTTTTAGGCGGTTTAAAATTTATTTGTCAAATTTTGGTCTTAGTTATCATTCGCGAATTAGGATCTTTATTCACGGCCTTTATCGTCATCGGGAGGTCAGGAACGGCCATGGCCACAGAATTGGGCAACATGATTGTCGCCCACGAGATGGAAGCCCTCCGGGCCATGGGGATTAATCCTGTTTATTTCTTGGTGACCCCCCGCCTTATAGGCGTAACTATAGCAGTCATTTGTCTCACAATTTTTTTTGACCTCATCGCCCTTTTAGGTGGGTTTTTGATAGCTATGTTGATTTTGCCAGTTGATTTTACTACTTTCTTAAAAGAACTAATGTCTTCGCTCACCGGAGTTGACTTGAGCGTGGGTTTCCTGAAAAGCTTCGCCTTCGGATTGTTGATTTCTCTAACGTGTACTTATCACGGCCTAAATGTGCGTTATTCTGTCATTGAAGTTCCCCAAGTGGCCACGAAAGGAGTAGTAAGCGCCATTTTGTCTTGTATAATTTTTAATGTGGCCATAACTATTCTCTTTTATTTATGAGCCAGCAAGATTTCATTAATATGCAGCACGATCCTATCATAGAAGCCGAGCAGGTCTCCTTTTATTTTGATGGCCGGCCAATTTTTCAGGACTTAAATTTTCAATTAAATCGAGGAGAGGCTTATCTTTTGTTAGGTCCGAGCGGGAGCGGCAAATCGCTTTTGTTAAAAATCTTGAGCGGTCTTTTTTTTGTTGCCCAAGGAAGCGTAAAGATAGCCGGTATAGACCTAGCTAAAGCCGCGCCCCAGGTTCTCCAAGAGTTAAGGGTAAAGATGGGTTTTGTCTTCCAAGATGCGGCTTTAATTAGCAATATGTGCCTTTATGATAATATTGCTTTGCCCTTGCGTTATCACACTTCTATATCCGAGTCAGAAATAAAAATAAAAATCGCCGAGCAAATGGCCCAATTGCAAATTGATCGCCAAGGTGACTTTCTTCTTCCAGCCCAGCTGAGTATGGAAATGCGTAAACGAGCTGCCTTAGCCCGGGCCCTTATTTTAGAACCAGAGCTTCTTTTTTTAGATGAGCCAACCATGGGCATGGGCGAGGAAGCCAGTCTCCATATTTGGCAGTTTTTACAAGCCTATCGGCAAAAGAAGAAAATTAGCGTGATTTTAGTCCAAACTGATTGGCGGTCAGCGCTACCATTTGCTGACCGTATCGGTTTCTTAAAAGGAGGGAAAATAGTCTGCGCAGGCCCAAAAGAGCAAGTTAAAGATAGATTAGCCCAAATATCTCGGCCAGAAAATTCCTTTTTTAATTAAGGAGCAAGCTTATGAAGATGTATTTCCGCATTAAACATATTGACCGCCTGGCAGGAATTTTTGTGATCTTAGCCCTTATTTTTGTCCTCATCACTATTGTCTTCGTAGCCCGCGGGCAAAAATGGTTTGCCAAACGCCACCCCTATTTAGTAGTTTTTGACCGGGTGGGCGGAATTAAACCGGGGACTGATGTAACAATATCTGGAATGGAAGTGGGCCGGGTAAAATCATTACGCCTTAATGAAGAGCGTAAGGTAGAAGTTACTCTGGAAATTTTGGATGATTATAAAGATTATCTAAGGAAAGATTCCTCGGCCACAGTCATTAGCAGTCTCTTAGGAGGCAAGACCGTGGAGATCACGCCCGGTTCTCCTGACCAAGCTCTTCTTCGCCCGGGTGAAACTATTCCTGCGCAAGAACCAAGAGAGTTAACAGATTTTTTAAAAGGATTAGATTTGCAAGCTCCGCTAAAAAAAGCGGAAGCAACTTTAGGTAACTTAGAAGCCATCAGCGCTAAATTAAAAGATCCTCAAGGAGAACTTTTCACGCTCTTAAAGAATATAGAATTTGTCTCCCAGCAGTTGCGCCAAGGAGAAGGAAATATAGGCGCCATTTGGCAAGATAAAAAATTATATAATGAATTGAGCACCACCCTTACTTCTCTGCGCCGTTCCGCAGAGCATTTGGAAAAGACTACCGAGAATGCCTCTCGATTTGCCGCAGATTTACCGAAGTTAACCAGTGATTTAGAAAAATATTTAAAAGAGGTTCCCAAAATCTTAGGAGACGTGGAAAAAGCAACGGCCCGCCTGCCTGAAATTACGGAAAAAATTCAAAAGACAACAGAGGAGATGCCAGTTATTGCTGGTAATTTAAAAGAGATAACCAAAGATGTTCGAGGAGTTACCGAAAATTTAAAGAAAGTTGCTCCGGAAATTCCAGAATTAGTCTCGGCCAGCCAGGAAAGTATAGAAGAAGCAGAAAAATTACTGCAAACATTGCGTAATCATTGGTTAATTAGGGGATGGACGGCGAAGACTCCGCCGAGCATTCCCTTAGAGGTTAGTCAGCGCGAAAATCCTTATTGAAAAGGAGACATTTCGATGAGCGGTAGCCAAGATTTATCTTTTTTCCTGGCCTTTATAGCCGGATTAATATCTTTCCTTTCTCCTTGTGTCTTACCCCTCTTGCCCTCTTATTTGGCTTTTATTACTGGCTTGTCCTTTGAAGAACTAACGCGCCAAAGTTCTGCCCGCCAAATGCGCCAAATTATTCTCACGCATTCTTTATTATTTATCCTGGGGTTTAGTATTCTGTTTACGCTTATGGGAGCTTCGGCCACTTTGTTAGGCCAGTTTTTAGCTACTTACCGGGATATGATCCGCCTGGGAGGAGGAGTGCTGATCATTATTTTGGGACTTTTTATAAGTGGCCTTGTTCCTTTAGACTTTTTGCAGAAAGAAAAGAAATGGCATTGGCAGCATAAACCCTTAGGATATTTAGGAACTTTCTTAGTCGGGGTGACTTTTGCGGCGGGGTGGACACCTTGTGTAGGACCCCTTCTTTCCGCCATTCTCCTTTATGCCAGCACGGCCGAGAATATAAGTACTGGTATAATCTTATTGTTAATCTACTCCTTAGGCATGGGCATACCTTTTCTTATATCTTCTTTAGCGCTAAACTCTTTTTTAAATGCTTTTCAAAAGGCGCATCGCTTTATAGGTGTTTTAACTAAAATTGGTGGAATTCTCTTAATCAGCATCGGCCTTCTTTTAATTACTAATTCCTTTGATCTTTTAAATGAATTCCTTAGCCGTTGGTTCCCTGGTTTTTCTTTTTGAGTAATAATTCCTAAAATAATAGAAGAAAAGTTGAGAAATGTCGTCCATGAATGGGTTAAATTATGACGATTCTTTTCTTGCTCCCCTTCGGCAATTCATAGAAGAAAAGGAGGGTCTTTTCTCCGTTTATGGGCTGAAGGGGTCTGCGCCAGCCTTCTTGATCTCCAAATTAACAGCCCACACTAATCGCCCTTTTTTTATTATTGCCCCAGAGGAGAGGAAGGCTGAGCTTATTTTCCAGGAAATTTCTTTTTTTCTGGGATCGCGGCGGCCCATTCTTCATTACCCTGATTGGGATATTCCGCCTTTTGGGAAAATATCACCTCCTCTGGAAGTAATGGGCCAACGCTGGCAAGCGCGCCATTCCATGATCTCTTCCCCAGCCCCCTTTATTATGGTGGCTTCTCTGCCGGCGATACTTTGGCGCGTGCCCCCCCGGAACATTTCCCGCCAGATGTTTTTAAGGATAGCGCCGGCCCAGGAAATTAGCCAGGAAGAATTAATGGACAAGTTAGCCGGAATGGGTTATTCCCGCCAAAGTGTGGTTACGGCCTTGGGCGAATATTCTTGGCGCGGACAGATTGTAGATATTTATTCCCCCCTTTCTTCATCCCCCTATCGATTAGAATTTTTTGCCGATACGGTGGAATCAATTAGAATTTTTGATCCCGAAAGTCAACGCTCTTTAAAAGAGGAGAAGGAAGCCTTAATTTTACCGGTACGCGAGACGCTGCTCTTTCCAGAATTTATGGAAAGGGCTTTGAGTAAGTTCTCTACCGAATTTTCCCCAATAGTAGAAGGCCAAGAAATCTCAGAAAAAATCAAGCAGGGTATTCCTTTTCCAGGCATGGAAAATTATTTACCCTTTTTTTATCCCCAGGTAGAGTCTATCTTTGATTATCTTCCTCCGGCGGCTATTGTGTTTCTGATTGAACCCCCAGAGATTAAAGAGCGGCTTACGGATTTTTGGGAAAGGGCCCAAGCTTCCTGGCCTAAAGCTCAAGAAGAAATAGGCTGTTGGTCCCAACCGGAAGAATTAATTATGTCCCCAGCAGAATTTGAAGAAAGCCTTTCCTTGGTGACCCGCATCACCCTGCAGAGTTTGGAAATTTTGGAAAAAGATCTTTTAGACTCGAGCCTGACTCTGGCAACTGAGAGTAATGAAAATCTGCGCTCTTCCTTGCTCACTTCTAAATCTGAAGAGGGGGTCCTTCATGCCTTAGCTAACCGGATTCGCCAGGAAGCAGAGAAAGGGATTTTCTCTCTTTTTGTTTGCACCCACCAGCGTTCGGCCCAGCAGTTGGCGGAGATGTTAAGCAGCCATGGATTAAAGACTTTGCTCTTCCTGGAGCCATTTTCATCTTGGCACCCTCCTGGAGGCGCGGATGGCCAGGTGACTATCATGATTGGCCAATTAGACCGCGGCTTCAATTTTCCTATGGCCCGGCTTTTTATTGTCGCCGAGGCGGATATTTTTGGTGAAAAGAGGCTGCGCCGGAAACAGCTGCCTTGGCGGGAAGAGCATGCTTTAGCCACTTTTAGCGAACTCAAAGAAGGCGACTTTGTAGTGCATACGGAGCACGGCATCGGTGTTTATCGAGGATTAGTCAAGTTTACCTTGGGCGAAGAGGAGCAAGATTTTCTGCTGATAGAGTACCAAGGGGGGGACAGACTTTACCTGCCCGTCTATCGCTTGAATTTAGTGCATAAATATATTGGTAGCGGAGACGGAGAACCACGCCTTGATAAATTAGGAGGGACATCTTGGGAGAAGGCCAAGAAAAAAGTTAAGAAATTTTTGCAGGAGATGGCGGCGGAGCTCATCCAGTTGTATGCCGCCCGGGCGGTGATTAAAAGGCCTGCTTTTTCTCCAGGGGGAGAATATTTAAAAGAATTTGAGGCTTCTTTTGAATTCGAAGAAACGCCCGACCAGCTGCAAGCCATCGAAGATGTGCAGGCTGACTTAGATAAAGAAAAGCCCATGGACCGGTTAATTTGTGGAGATGTAGGTTTTGGCAAGACCGAAGTGGCCCTGCGGGCGGCCTTGCGGGTAATGATGGACGGCAAACAAGTGGCCGTCCTAGTCCCCACCACTGTTTTAGCCCAACAACATTACCAAACTTTTTCCCGCCGTTTTGCTCCTTATCCCTTACGCATGGAAATGCTTAGCCGGTTTAGATCTCCGGCTCAGCAAAAAGAGATCATCCGCGATTTGGCCCAAGGGAAGATAGACTTAATCATTGGTACTCACCGCCTTCTGCAGCGCGACGTAACTTTTAAAGATTTAGGTCTATTAGTCATCGATGAGGAACATCGCTTTGGCGTGCGTCATAAAGAAAGGATTAAGCAGATGAAGGCCAATGTAGATGTCCTCACCTTAACTGCTACCCCCATCCCGCGGACTCTACAGATGTCTTTGGGGGGTATCAGAGATTTGAGCGTAATTCAAACTCCCCCGGAGAATCGCTTATCCATCCGCACTTATATAACCGAGTTTGATGAAGATATTATTGGGGAAGCCATTAGGCGCGAACTGCGCCGGGGCGGGCAGATCTTTTTCGTCCATAATCGGGTGCAATCCATCCCCGCGATGGAGAAATTTTTACGGCGCCTCGTGCCCGAGGCCAGACTGGGTATTGCTCACGGTCAAATGGCTGAGCGCGAGTTGGAGAAAGTAATGTTAGCGTTTCTAAAAAAGGAGATAGACTTGTTGTTGACCACCACTATTATTGAATCTGGCCTCGATTTCCCCGCGGCCAATACCATTATTATTAATCGGGCGGATAAACTTGGTTTGGCCCAGATGTACCAGCTGCGCGGACGCGTCGGCCGGGCCCAGGAGCGGGCTTACGCTTATTTATTAATTCCCGGCTTAGAGGCTATTAGCCGGGATGCCCGCAAAAGATTGGAAGCTTTAAAAGAAGTTACGGAGTTGGGTTCTGGATTCAAATTAGCTATGCATGATTTGGAAATTAGGGGAGCGGGAAATATATTAGGGGACGCCCAATCAGGCCATATAGCGGCAGTAGGTTTTGATATGTACCTGCAAATTTTAGAGGAGGCGGTCCGCGAGCTGAAAGGGGAAGAGGTGCAGGTAGAAATCGAGCCTGAAATAGATTTACCCTTACCGGCCTATATCCCCGCCGATTATATAGCGGATATTAATCAGCGTTTAGTCTTTTACCGCCGCCTCTCCACAGCCAAAATAGAGGAGGAAATCGCCGAGCTGGCGGAAGAACTTAAAGATCGTTATGGTTCTTTACCAGCAGTGCTGGAAAATTTGTTAGAAATTATGCAACTAAAATTGCTTTTAAAAAGAGGGCAGATCCGCCGTCTGGCAAGTGAGAAAGGGAAGATAGTTTTAACCTTTGATACTAAATCTGCCCTGGATCCGCAAAAATTGGTAGAGTTTGTGGCCCGGGGCCAAGGCCGGCGGGAGTTCACTCCCAATCAACGCTTGAAAGTAATCCCCGATCATAAAGGCGGTCCAGGATTACTCTGGGAAATTAAAAAATTATTGCTGGAGCTTCTGGAAGGTGTTAACATAAAATTTTGAATTCAATGATTAGTCGGCGGCAATAAAATGCGCAGAAGTAAAATATTTTTTTTCACCATTTTGTTTTTCCTTTTTTCTCCTCTAGTTCAGGCGGAAGTAATTGACCGCATTGTCGCCTTGGTTAATAATGAAGTAATTACTTTATCTGAGTTAGAAGAATTTGGAAGCCGCCTTTTCCGTCAACTAAAAGAATCCACTTGGCCTCCGGCCGGGGAAGAAAAATTAAAAAAAGCCCGGCGGGAGGCCTTGGAGCAATTAATCGAAAATAAACTTTTGGAGCAAGAAATTAGAAAAAGGAAAGTAGAAGTTTCTGAAAGAGAAGTAGATGCGGCCGTGGCAGAGATCCTGAAGCATAATCGGCTAACGGAAGACGAATTGAAGATGGCCCTGGCCAAAGAGGGTATAACCTACACGAGCTATCGGCGACAAATCCGTGATGATTTAGGGAAGATGCGTTTGATCAATCGCGAAATTAAAGCCAAGATCGTGGTGCATGAGGAGGATTTAAAGAAAATTTATCAAGAAAGAATAAAAGAATTTACGGACCCAGTGGAAGTGAAATTGCAGCAAATATTCCTTCCCTTCCCGCGCGGGGGCACGGCAGAAGAGATTAAAAACACAGAAGAAAAAGTAACCGATCTTTGGCGACGCGCCCGCCAAGGGGAAGATTTTACCCAGTTAGCCCGTACTTATTCGCTTGGTCCCGAGGCTAGGGAAGGGGGAGTATTGGGTTATTTTAAAAAACAGGAATTGCTTCCGGAACTGGAAGAGGTGGCCTTTAAATTGGAAGTAGGCCAGATAAGCGAGGTCATTCGGAGCCCGCACGGATTTCATATTTTACGCCTTTTGGAACGTAAAGGCGGCACTCCCAAACCTTTCGCAGAAGTAGCCCCCAAAATTAGAGAAGCAAAGCTCCAGGAAGAGGCGGAGAAAAAATTTCAAGATTGGCTGCAGAATTTAAAGAGTAAAGCGTACATCGAAATTAGGTTATAGATGAAAGGAGAAAAACCTGTAATTGCCATTACCATGGGGGATCCCCGGGGGATTGGCCCCGAGATAATTGTCAAAGCCCTAAGTCAAATATCTATCCGGCAGGCCTGCGTTCCTTTAATCATCGGTGACCTGAATATTCTTAAAAAAACGGCCCGGGCTCTAAAGATAGAACTCGGCTTCGCGGAAGTGCAAGAAACAGAAAGAGAACTTTATGCAGAGAGCATACCCGTTCTTTCCCTAACCAATCTTTCCCTGGCCGAAAGATTAACGCCGGAGAAGGAGGAGGAGTGTGCCCGCGCCTCCTTCCTTTATATTGAGAAAGGCGCCCAAATGGCCTTGGCGCAAAAAGTGGCGGCCTTGGTGACAGCCCCAGTTAGTAAGGAATCTATTTGGCGGGCGGGCATTCCTTTTCGGGGGCATACTGATTACTTGGCCAGAGTTACGCAAACTAAAGACTACGCTATGATGCTCGCCGGAGAGAAATTAAAAGTTTCCTTGGTCACCACCCATCTCCCCTTCCGCGAAGTGGTCAATTACTTAACAGTGGAAAGGATTCAAAAAGTAATTGAACTTACGGCAAAGGGGTTGCGAGATTTTTTTCAGATAGATAAACCACATATCGGCGTAGCAGCTTTGAATCCCCACGGGGGAGAAAAGGGCCTTTTGGGCGAAGAAGAGGAGATGATAAGACAAGCTGTGCAGGGCGTAAAGAGAGAAGGGTTTGCTCTTTCTGGTCCCTGGCCAGCGGACACCATATTTTACCGTGCTTATCGAGGAGAGTTTGCTGCCGTAGTCTGCATGTACCACGATCAGGGACTCATTCCCCTGAAACTATTGCATTTTGAAGATGCAGTAAACATCACTTTGGGATTGCCCTTTATCCGCACTTCCGTTGATCATGGCGTAGCCTTTGATATTGCTGGCCAAGGTCGGGCTTCCTCCATTTCCCTGCAAAAAGCTATTTCCTTAGCCGAGCAGACAGTCTGGCAGAAGCGGCCCTGGGGAAATTAATTTTTAAAGACTAATTGCGCAGCGGATTAGATTTTTCTATGCCTTTAGACAAGATTGTTATTCGCGGAGCCCGCGAACACAATTTAAAAAATATAAATTTAGAAATTCCCCGCCATAAGCTGGTAGTAATTACCGGTCTTTCGGGGTCGGGTAAGTCGTCTTTAGCCTTCGATACAATTTATGCGGAGGGGCAACGGCGTTATGTAGAGTCATTATCCGCTTATGCGCGGCAATTTTTAGAACAGATGGAAAAACCTGACGTGGATGTTATCGAAGGGCTTTCGCCAGCGATCTCTATCGAACAAAAAACGACTTCCAAGAACCCCCGTTCCACGGTAGGCACAGTTACGGAAATTCATGATTATTTGCGCCTCCTCTTCGCCCGCCTTGGTCATCCCCACTGTCCCCAGTGTGGTCGGGAAATCAAATCCCAAACTATCCAACAAATTGTGGACCAGATCATCGCTCTGGAAGCCGGCACTAAAATCATGATCTACGCCCCGATCATTAGAGGGCGGAAGGGAGAATACCGGAAAGAGTTTGAACATTTGCGCAGGAGCGGTTTTGCGCGGGTGCGGGTAGATGGGCAGATCAGGGATTTGAGTGAAGAAATAAATTTGGATAAAAATAAAAAACATACCATAGAAGTTTTGATAGACCGACTGGTCGTCAAGGAAAAAGTAGAAAAAAGGCTGGCTGATTCATTGGCAACGGCCCTTAATTTGACCGAGGGGCTGGTGAAAGTGGAGATCGGAAGTGGAGAAGAGTTAATCTTTAGCGAAAAATTTGCTTGTGTGGAATGCGGCTTAAGTTTTCCAGAGATTAGCCCCCGCATGTTTTCTTTCAATAATCCCTATGGCGCCTGCCCGCAATGCGATGGCTTAGGCACCATGATGTATTTTGATCCTGACTTGATCGTTCCTGATAAAACCCTTTCCATCCGCGAAGGCGCTATAATTCCTTGGCAAGGTCGTAGCTCTATGAATTTTTACCAAATGCTTAATTCTCTGGCGGATCATTATCATTTTGACCTGCAGGCTCCTTTCCAAAGCCTCCCCCCTCAGGTGCAAAAGGTCATCCTCTACGGATCCAACGGAGAGCAGATTAAGTTTTACCATGACCATGGGGAGCGACGCGATTTTTATTTGCGGGAATTTGAGGGAGTTATTCCTTATTTAGAAAGAAGGTATAAGGAAACGGATTCGGAATTTATCCGGGAAGAGATGGAACGCTTCATGAATGTCCGGCCTTGTCCAACCTGCCAGGGAGCCAGACTTAGGAAAGAAAGTCTGGCGGTTAAGATCAATGGGTTAAATATTCATCAGGTAGCTGAAAAATCTATTCGTGAAGCCTTAGACTTTTTCACTAATTTACAACTTTCTCCGCGGGAACAAGAAATTGCCCGCCGAATTTTGAAAGAAATCTGTGAGCGTTTAGGCTTCCTGATAAATGTGGGGTTGGATTATCTGACTCTGAGCAGATCGTCGGCCACCCTCTCCGGCGGAGAATCAGAAAGGATTCGCTTGGCCACTCAAATAGGCTCCGGCTTAGTGGGCGTACTTTATATCCTGGATGAACCGAGTATAGGCCTGCACCAAAGGGACAATGCCCGTCTTTTAGATACGTTGAAGCGATTGCGGGACTTGGGGAATACCATTTTAGTTGTGGAACACGATGAGGAAACTATACGCCATGCTGACTATATAATAGATTTAGGGCCCGGAGCAGGCCTTAATGGTGGGGAAGTAGTCTTTGCCGGTCCTCCCCAGGAATTATTAAAGGCGGAAAAATCTCTAACTGGCCAATATTTATCCGGAAGATTATCCATTCCCTTGCCTGCCCAAAGGAGATTACCCAAAGGAAAGTATTTGACGGTGGTGGGGGCGGCCGAAAACAACTTAAAAAGGATCACCGTGCAATTTCCTTTAGGTTTGTTTACCTGCGTCACCGGTGTTTCCGGATCGGGGAAGAGTACTCTGGTTTTGGATACTCTTTACCGGGCTTTGGCCCAAAAGATTTACCACGCTAAAGAAAGACCGGGTCAAATGGAGGATCTGCGCGGAGTTGAGGAGGTAGATAAGGTCATCCAAATAGATCAATCCCCCATCGGCCGCACTCCGCGGTCTAACCCGGCCACTTATACAGGAGTATTCACCTACATTCGGGAACTTTTTGCCATGCTTCCCGAATCTCGGGCGCGAGGTTATCGACCGGGCAGGTATAGTTTCAACGTCAAGGGAGGGCGCTGTGAAGCCTGTGGCGGAGATGGGATAATCAAGATCGAGATGCATTTCTTACCCGATGTTTATGTGACCTGCGAAGTGTGCCGGGGAAAACGTTATAATAGGGAGACATTAGAGATTAAGTATAAGGGAAAAAATATTTGGGAAGTTTTAGATATGACCGTGGATCAGGCTGGGCAGTTTTTCTCCGCCATACCTAAAATCCGGAATAAACTGCAGACCCTAACTGATGTGGGCATGGGCTATATAAAGTTGGGCCAACCGGCCACCACTCTCTCGGGCGGAGAAGCCCAGCGCATCAAGCTTTCCCGAGAGCTTTCTAAGCGGGCTACGGGAAGGACAGTGTATATCCTCGATGAACCCACTACGGGATTGCATTTCGACGACATTAAAAAACTATTACAAGTTTTGAATCAGTTAGTCGATGCGGGCAATACCGTGATTGTTATTGAACACAATTTGGAAGTGATAAAAACAGCCGATTATATAATTGATATGGGCCCGGAAGGTGGGGATGCCGGAGGAAAGATTATAGCCACGGGCACGCCGGAAGAAGTAGCAGCTGTGCCCCATTCTTATACCGGGCAATTTTTAAAAAAAATCCTCCAGCGGGATTGGGCCCGGATGGGTTTTAAATTCTAACCGTCGCTCAACTTTCTATTCCTGGCCTAACTTCATTTCGGAGGCGCCCATAATCTGCCGCTTAATCTCGAAGAGAAAGATGCTGCCCGCCACGGCGGCATTGAGAGAAGATATTTGGCCGGCCAGGGGGATAAAAACGCGGTAGTCACATTTTTTTAAGATTAAAGGGCGGATTCCTTTTCCTTCACTGCCAATTATTAAAGCCACCTTTTGCGGAAAAACCATATGAAAAAGGTTGACCTCTCCTCTGGGATCAGCGCCCACTATCCAAAATCCAACTTCTTTCAATTCTGCCAAAGTATTGGCCAAGTTAGTAACGCGCCCTACGGGTATATGCCAAGCGGCTCCCGCCGAGACTTTAATCACCGCTGGAGTGACTCCTACTGATCGATCTTTGGGAATAATTACTCCGGTTACACCTAAAGCAGCCGCCGTCCGCAATAAGGAACCGAAATTTTGCGGATCTTCGATGCCGTCCAAAAGCAGAAGAACATTTGGCTCGGGCCCGCTGATCTTGGGCCATAAATCTTTTAAGTTTACATAGGCATATCCTCCTTGATAGGCTACGGCCCCTTGATGGTGAGTAGTTTGCGCCAGCTTAGTCAAAATTTTGGGAGGATAAAATTTACAAGGAATATTCTTTTGCCGCGCTAATTCCCGGAGCTGCCGCAAAGCCGGATTATTTTTCTGGGGAGCTAAAAAAATTTTATAGAGCTTAGGCGGGTCAACCAGTAAAGCTTCCCGAATGGGGTTAATTCCGTAAATCACATGTTCCTTCATGAGACTGCTACCAATACCTTCTCCTCCTGGGTTTAAGAGGAGTAAAGATTTTCACCAACAGTAAGCCAGAGATAAAACCGCCAATATGGGCGGCAAAGGCCACGTTGGAGATTTGGCCCATGCCCAAACCGAGGAGCTGGAAAAAAAACCAAAGGCCCAAGACCAGAATGGCGGGTAAGTGAATCAAGCGCAGGAATGGAAAAAGAAAGAGCAGAGTCAGGATGCGCGCTCCAGGATAAAGCAGGAGATAGGCGCCTAAGATGCCGCTGACCGCCCCACTAGCCCCCACCATGGGCAAAGCCGAGGATGGGTCAAAGAAAATTTGCGTGAGAGCAGCTACCGCTCCGGTTAAAAAGTAAAAGATGAGGAAACGGGCATGGCCCAAAGCGTCTTCGATATTATTCCCGAATATCCACAGATAAAGCATATTGCCCCCCAAATGCCAGAATCCTCCATGCAAAAACATAGAGGAGAAGATAGTCAAGGGAGTAGGAATACTAAGGGGAACATGAATGATTTCTCCGTGCACAATTTGGTAGGGCACCGCCCCCCACTTTAAAATAAAACGCTGAGCTTCAGTCCCAGACAGAGATTGTTGATAGAAGAAAATGAGGACATTGATCACGATTATTAAAATAGTCAGTAAGGGAAGGGAAGCAGTGGGATTTTCGTCTTTTAGCGGTAAGAGCATATCAATCCTCCGGTGCTAAAGGTATTAATCTTTGGGGTTCAGTTCCTTGAAAAATTTTCTGCGCCGCTGGAGTGTACTCTCCGTTGGCGGCATAAAGAATGAGCGGAGGAAGAACTTCCGTTTGAGCCCGCCCCCCTTTAAAAGCCTCCACCAAGACCAGGCAGGCTTCTTCGTTGGCGCGGGAATGGACAAACTGCACCTGCTTTGGTTCCAGGTGTCTTTGGCGCATTTCTTTGAATAAATCAACAACGCGGCGGGCCGGGTAAATAAGGGCCAGGCGGCCTTTTTCTTTCAAGATATAGTAGGAAATCTCCAGAATATCCAGCAAAGTGGCTTTGATTTCGTGGCGAGCAATAGCTTTTTCGGGGTGCGGGTTTAGCCGCCCGGCCCCCAATCGTCGGTAAGGTGGATTGGTAATGGCCAAATCGAAAAACTCCCGCCAGTTTTCCTCCTGCAATTCTTTAAAATCTTTTTCCCAAATTTCTATTTGCCCTGAGAAATTATTTAAGATAACGTTTCGCCTAGCCAGATCAGCCAGACTGGGTTGAATCTCCACCCCGATAATCTTCGGCCCCTTTTTCTGGTAAGCTAAAATTAAGGGAATTATGCCGCACCCCGTTCCTAAATCAACAATTCGCTCCTGGGAGTGAGTTGATACAAAAGAGGCTAAAAGAAGAGCATCGATGGAAAAGCGATATCCTTCCTTTTTTTGAATAATCTTCAACCGCCCCGCAAATAAGGTATCGAGCGTCTCTTCTTTTTCATTCCAAAGGTATTTCTTCATCAGGTTCTAAGGGGTTGATGACCAAGCCACTAAGCAACTTGGGGTAGAAGAAAGTGGACTTAGAAGGCATGGTTTCTCCTGCCAAAGAAACGTCCCGCACCTGGGCTACTTGCGGAGGGTTTAGGAAAAAAGCAATTTGTCCCTTTCCCGAAAAAACTTCCTCCCCGGCCTCATAAGGATCCCGTAAATAATGGACATACTTGCCGGCAGTTAAATCTTCATTATTGATCTTTAAGATTTTTTGCAAGATTAACAGGTGCAGAAGATTAACTTCCAATTTCTTTAGAACCGGGGGGAGATGGTTAGTTATCTGCTGCCAAATATCTTCGCGCTTAAGGGTTAAGAGAAAATATTGATTAAAGCCATTTAAAACCATGCCCAAGCTTTTTCCCGTATGGCCCCGCTGGGCCAATTCTCGCAAAAAATTGGCGCAGGCGGCTTTATGGTTTAGCGGCGGGAAAGAAAAAGATTCTACGTTAAAGAGCTGGTGGATTTGCTCTAATAATAGAGCAGCTTGAAAATCCGGAAGACCACTTAGCACGCGATGCGTGGGCAGGATTAATAACCCTTCATCTTCCATGTTGGTTAAATAGACCATAGTAAAATTAAAGCTTTCTCTTCCCGAAATCTTCGGCTGCTTGGGGAGCTGTTTTGCTCTATAGGCTAATGCAGTTTCGTAACGATGGTGTCCATCAGCGATAAAAATCTTTTTCGACTGCATAATTTGGGTAATTTCTTGGTTAAGGTGCGGATCATTTACTAGCCAAAGGGCATGGTAGGTTCCCTCATCGTCGGTGACTTCCAGAGCTGGTCCTGCCGGGGCAGAAAAGACTTGCTCAGAGAGGGCGGGTATTCTTCCTTCTTTATCTTCATAAAAAGCAAAGATCTGACAGAAATTTGCTCGGCAGGCTTCCATTAAAGCTAACCGGTCTGCTTTAGGTTTCCGCTGGGTTTTTTCATGAGGAAGAACCACGCCAGTACTATAATCTTCCAAACGTAGAAGGCCGATGAAACCGTGCCTGGTTAGACGGGTTTTAGGGGAGGGAGAAGTAGATATGTAACCCGGAGGTAAAGCAAACTCTTGTCGGAGAAAATAAAACTGGGGCTGCGGGGAGCGAATTAAAATTCCTTCTTTTAGCCAGGAGCGATAAAAAGCCGCGGCACGAGTGTAACGGTTATCTTGCTCCCGGTCGGTCGGGGTTTCTTTATTCAAAATTAGGCGAATAATATTCTGGGGGTGGCGGGCATAAAGTAACTCTTGTTGCTGGGGAGAGATTACATCATAAGGTGGAGCAACTACCAGACTTAGATCCTTAATCTTCTCCCTATTATAAAAAATGCCCCGCAGCGGGACGACTAGGGCCATCCGCGGTCTCCTTTCCTCATAATTCTTTACAAATTTATAACACAAAGCTTCCTTAGGCACAAGATAAAGATATTTTCTGGGGTTAATCCATTAAAGTCACTAAAAGAAAGTTAATCAACGATATCAGGGTAACCAACTGCCCGTTGATCACTTTTAAATTTTAACCTGAAAGGGGATGGATAAATTCTTGCCTGGCTTAGGCAGAAGCAAACGGGGCTCATTAAAATGAGGCGCTGGTTAACTCTTGGGTACAGGCGGGGAAAATTAAGCCCTTCTGCGCAGAGGTGTAGAGCTATTTTTAGGCTTGGTTAGCTGAGGCAGGCTTGTCCCCGCCATTCTTTGCGGAAAGAAGGTGGATAAGTATAAAGACGTTAATTCCCAGCCGATTTTAATTTCGCCCCGCTTGCTTCTGCCAGAGGCAGGCCTGAGCCGTATCAAGCTATTTACCAAAAAACTGATCGACGGTCAG